>JAEXGX010000419.1 GCA_023450535.1 Pseudomonadota bacterium
GAACACGGGCAATCTTGTCTTCCACCGAGGGGCAATAGCGCGCGCCTGTACCTTCGATGACTCCCGTGAACAAGGGCGAACGATCGAAGCCGGTACGGATGATTTCATGCGTATGCGCATTGGTCCAGGTGATATGGCAGGGTAATTGAGGGAGCGTATGCCCGTTGCCATGAAAGCTGAAACAGGGGGATGGTTCATCTCCATATTGTGCTTCCAGCGAGGAATAGTCGATACTGGAACGTAGAAGGCGAGGTGTGGTGCCGGTTTTCAGTCGGCCCAGCTTCAGCCCGTGCCGGCGCAGGGAATCTGAAAGATGTGCGGCTGGAGCATCTCCCAGACGGCCTCCAGGCATATGAGTCAGGCCGACATGAATGAGTCCTGACAGAAATGTACCAGTAGTCAGAAGCACATGGCGGGCTGTGAACGTTTTGCCGAGTGCGGTATGCACACCGTGCGCGACACCGTTTTCGGCAAGGATGTCATCTACCATATCCTGCCAGATGACGAGGTCGGGTTGTGCAAACAAATCGCGCTTGACCACACGCATATAAGCGTCGCGATCCATCTGCCCGCGTCGCGAGCGAACCGCCGGGCCTTTGCTTGCATTGAGAATACGGAACTGGATGCCTGCCTCGTCAGCCCATAACCCCATGTGGCCGCCAAGCGCGTCGATCTCCCGAACCAGATGTCCTTTTGCGAGGCCGCCTATAGCCGGGTTACAGGAAAGATGGCCAATTCGATCCACATTGCTGGTGATAAGCAGGGTGCGATGGCCCATCCCTACCAAAGCCATTGCAGCTTCACAACCGGCATGGCCTGCCCCGACGACGATACAGGAAAAGTCAGTAGTCATTGGTAACTAGAGCCAAGAGAAGTCTTTTCGAAAGCTTCTTTTGGCGTCTCTCCTTAGAGCTGTTTATTAAAATTTACATAGCCAGGACGCAATATACTGCCACACAGGTTTCACATTTCCGCCACGCCACGACGGTGGAAATCTCACTTTGCTCGAGTTCATAACGCATTTCAAAGTGAACGGCCCAAGATGTTTTTCCAGGGAAACCATTTGAGAGAGGGGAGGGAACTCTCCGAAAAAGTTCCCTCCCCTCTCTCAACAGATGTTTGCGTTTCTAGTTTTCATAAAAAGAGCGTAGGGTCTGACTACGGACGGGATGGCGTAACTTGCGCAGAGCCTTGGCTTCGATCTGGCGGATACGTTCGCGCGTGACGTTGAACAGTTTGCCTACTTCTTCCAGGGTATGGTCGGACTTCTCGCCTATACCGAAGCGCTTCCGCAGTACCTGTTCTTCACGGGGAGTAAGGTCAGCCAGCACCGAAGCAATTTGTTCGGAAAGTTTGGTATTGACCACTTCTTCCGCAGGAGCCACGGCTTTCTTGTCCTCAATAAAATCGCCGAGGCTGGAATCCTCTTCATCACCGATGGGCGTCTCAAGGGAAATAGGTTCCTTGGCGATTTTCAGCACCTTTTTGACCTTGTCCACAGGATATTCCATACGATCGGCAATTTCCTCCGGCGTGGGGTCGCGTCCTAACTCCTGCACCAGATAACGCGAGGTACGAATAAGTTTGTTAATAGTTTCAATCATGTGGACAGGAATGCGTATGGTGCGGGCCTGATCTGCAATGGCGCGGGTAATGGCTTGCCGAATCCACCATGTCGCGTAGGTGGAGAATTTATAGCCCCGTTGGTACTCGAACTTGTCCACAGCTTTCATCAGGCCGATATTTCCTTCCTGAATGAGGTCAAGGAATTGAAGCCCGCGGTTGGTGTATTTTTTGGCAATGCTGACCACAAGGCGCAGGTTGGAGCGAATGAGCTCCTGCTTGGCTCTCATGGCTGCATTGGTACCTCTGCGGATACGCCACAAGACTTCTTCAAGATCCTCCACATCGTGGCAGCATTTTTCCTGCAGACGGCGAAGGCTCTCGATTTTTCCCATGATCATTTCTTTGTAGGAGAACATCTTGTCCACGCTCATATCAAGCTGGTTAGCTGCATCCTGCATGGAAATCTGGCGGGCGTCGAGCTTGGCAAAGAGTCTTTCGATCTCCTCTTGCGTCTTGCCGGTCGCGCCGATATAGGCGGCCAGTTCGCGGCGGAAGTTGCGCATCTGGCGCACATAGTCTTCCACTGTTTCAATAATGCGGTCGATCAGCGTTTTTTCCAGCTTGATATCACGCAGACGGGTGACGATTTCCTCCTTGAACTGGAGGATTTCCTTCTGTGTGCCGGCTACACGGCGTTCCAGAGTGCAGCAGGCGTCGAGCTTGCTGTAGATTTTGCGCTTTTTCTTATAGGTAGCCTTGATTTCATCAAGCAGGAGGATGACGCGGGTCCGCTGGTTCATTTCATCTTCGCTGGGGTCATCTTCCTCAATAGTTTTCACCACGTCCTTGAGCTTGATGCGGTTTTGCCGCAGATCCTCACCGACGTTGATGAGTTCCTCCACCGCCACAGGAACTTCGACCAAAGCATAAAGAACATCCTGTTCGCCCATTTCAATTTTTTTGGCGATGACAACTTCACCATCGCGATCAAGCAGAGGCACTGCGCCCATTTCCCGCAGGTACATGCGGACGGGATCAGTATTACGTGCGGCGAAATCAGTGCCATCTTCCGTGGCAGTCAAATCTGCGCTGATTTCTATACCGTCTTCAAGCGAACTGTCGAGAGCAGCGTCGAAAACCGCGTCAACCGGATCATTTTCAGAATCGGAACTACCTGAAGTGATCGATTTTCCTTCTTTTTCCGTATCGACAAGGGCGATTTCCTGCTGTTCGATATGACCAATGATGTCTTCAAATATTTCAGGTGCGCTGAACTCAGGCGGCAGAGCCTTGTTCACCTCGTCAAACGTGAGGTACCCGACGGCCTTGCCCTTGGAGAGAAGAGCTTTATACTGCGGCAGGTCTTTAAAGTTGTTGATCACCTTGCCTCCCTCGCGCTTCCATGAGAGCGCGCAGATATTCGCGTTGCGTATCCGGATCCGTGTTGCCTTGCCGAAGGGCGGCCGCCACAGAATCCGTATGTGAACTTGTCTGAAGAACATTAAGCATGCACTGGATGGCGTAAAGCTCACTTTCCTCATTTTTTTCATTTATGGGAGGAGCTTCGGCGCTTCGGCAGCGCACCCAGAATTTTTTCTCCTGTTCATTGAGTGCGGAAAAAATTTCATCAGTTGAAAATTTTTCCAATTTTTCCCAAAGATGGTATGCCCATTGCGCATTCAACGCGAGATCCGCGCCGCAGGCGTGCAGATCTGTCAGTCGATGAGGATAACGCACCGCAAAGGTCATGATTTCCCTGTCACGTGATACCTTGCGTAACGGTTCCACCGCCCGTTGGGAACTTGTCTGACCGTTGCCTTGTTTGCGGCCAAGTACAGAGCCGCGCAGCTCAGATTCTGTGAGCCCCAGTCCGGAGGCAAGTTCTGAAGCGAACCGGTGAAACAGTTCGGGGATTTCCACTTCTGAGAGAAACGAGCGTGCCCATTCCACACTTTCGCGCGGAGAGCCGGCACGCAGGGTGGAAATGCAGAAATCAAGCCCTTCCGGTGCCTGTTGACGAAGTTGCTCAAAAGCTTCAGTGCCCTGAGTACGCAGCAGGCTGTCAATGTCGTCTTTCTCCGGGAAAAGGATAACCTTGCAAGCCAGCCCGCGCACCAGCAGCATTCTGCATGCCTTGAAGGCGGCCTTTCGGCCTGCGCTGTCGCCATCATAGAGCAGTTCCATAGTGGAGCAAAAGCCGGAGAGCCGCTTGACCTGCTCAGGGGTAAGCGCTGTCCCGAGGCCTGCCACAGCATTGGTATAACCAAACTGATGCAGGGTCAGCACATCCATGTAGCCCTCGGTGAGCATTGCGCTTTTGGCCACATCAATGGCGCGCCGGGCCTGAAACAGACCATAGAGATGCTCCCCTTTTTTATAGATGGGAGAGTCGCTGCTGTTGATATATTTTGCGTCGTCTTCTTGGGCCAGAGCAGGCAGGATCCGGCCACCGAAGGCGATGACCTGTCCTGAAAGGTTGGAAATGGGGAACATGAGCCGATTGCGGAAACGATCATAGACCCGGCCACCGGAACTGCGCGACAAGAGGCCGCACTCCACGGCGATATCATCCCGAAAACCGCCCCGGTGCAGCGAGTCGCGCAACGCCTGCCACTCATTCAAGCTCCAGCCCAGCTGGAATTTCTCCACAATCTCGTCGCTCAAACCACGCTCTCGGATGTATTCCTGGCACAGATGCGCTGGGGAAGCGGACAGATTACCGACAAAATGAGCTGCGGCCAGCTTGTGGATGGCCAACATCTCGCGTTTGTGCGAATGGGCTTTGGACGCGCCGGAGGTCGGCTTAAAGCGATCGAGTTGTACCCCCGCCTCTTCCGCCAGTTGCTCCAGGGATTCACGGAAGTCCAGGCCGTTGATACGGCCATAAAAGTCGAAGATATCCCCGGAGGCCTGGCATCCGAAACAATAGAAAGTACCCTGTTCTTCATTGATAGAAAAGGAGGGTTTGGTTTCCTGGTGGAAAGGGCAAGGCGCAACCAGACGTGACCCCATAGGGCGCACTTCTACATAGCGTCGCACAAGATCGGCGATGCTGATGCGGCTTTTAATGGCCTGGATGGCGTCACTGTTGCGTTGGACCATGCGTTGCTTTCCTTGGGGCTAGCGGAATGTCACCAAGGTGACGCCGTCGCCCCCTTGATCCTCGGGTGCGCATTCAAAGGAAGCGACACCAGGAAAATTTTTCAGAAATTGATGTACGGCCTTGCGCAAGGCTCCTGTGCCTCTGCCGTGCACAATTTCCACGCCGTCCGGCCCGGAAAGCAGCGCCCGATCAAGAAACTGTTCCAGTTCCGCCAAGGCGAGATCTGCTCGTTGACCGCGCAGATCCACCCGCAGAAACGATGCCGGACGGGACACGCGGGTGAGTATTCCTTTCGGTTGCGGAGCAACTTCAGCTCTGCTCTGGAGAGACTCCAGATCGTCGAGTTTTGCCCACATGCTGACGCCGTTGAGATCTATTTTCACCCGGCGGTTTTTTTCATCCAGCTCCAGTACTTTGGCTTGCTTCGCCCACGGACGGTGCCGAACCATATCACCGGTCTTGAGTGCCTCAAATGCGGGAGCAGGAACGCTTTTTTCCTCGTCTTTTTCCGGATGGAGTAACGAGGCACGCAGGCGAGACATCTCCTTCAAAGACTGCTTGGCCGTGGCCTTGCCTGCCTTCCAGGCTGTCATCAGCTCCTGGGATTTGCGCCGCACTTCATCGTGTAATCTGGCGCGCTCCTTTTCAAATTTTTCCTGTAACTCAACCCGTTTCTGACGAGACCTGGCTTCTTCCTGACGCAGTTTGACAAGTTCCCGCTCGCGCTCGGTAGCCAGTTCGTTCAGACGCGTCAGTACGGTTTCACTGTCTTCTCCATCCATGAGCAGATAGTGTTCGGCCCGGCGTAACACACTTTCCGGCAGACCGTGCTCACGGGCGACTTCAAGCGCCTGACTCGCCCCAACCTGATCATAGGCAAGGCGGAAGAGCGGTTTTTTGGTGACGGGATCAAACAGAACGGACGCTGCGCGAACACCGGGCTTTGTCAGGGCGTAACTCTTCAAGGCAGGGAAGTGGGTTGCGGTCACTCCACTGGCTCCGCGTTCGAGCAGGCCGTCAAGAACCGCCTGAGCAAGCGCCGCGCCCTGTGCGGGGTCGGTACCCGCGCCAAACTCGTCCAGAAGAATCAGACTTGAATGATCCAGAGAATCCCATACTTCCGCCAGGTGGCGGATCTGTCCGGTGAACGTGGAGACATGATCCTCAAGGCTTTGTTCGTCGCCAATAAAAGCGTGGATGTTCGTCCAGAGGGGAAGCACCGCACCAGGTCCTACCGGGGCAGGCAGACCGGCAAGCGTCATCAGGGTGATAAGTCCGAGCGTTTTCAAGGCAACAGTCTTACCTCCGGCATTTCCTCCGCTGATGACGAGAAAGCGATCCCGTTCGCGCAACATGAGATCCAGCGGAACAATGAGCGCAGGACGAGCAGGAGCCATATCCCGACGTCTGCCGCGACGGGATTCGTCCGAAGTTTCCTTTACAGCCTCGTTTTTTTCCAGCACCAGTAGGGGATGCAGCGCATCGGGCAAATGCAGTGCAGCGCCTTCTTCCATGAGGACGCAGCGGCCTTCAAAAGCGGACATCAGCGCGCAACAACCAAGCAGCATATCCATGGAAACAATCAGATCCCACGCGGCACGCGCCTGCGGCAATTCCTGCATGAGGAGCTGGGTCAGTTGCCGTAAAACTTTGCGTTCTTCCTCGCGTTCCTGCTGTTTGAGTTCCTGCAGCCGGTTGTTCTGCTCCACGAGGAAAAGAGGTTCAAAGTACAAGGTTTCCCCTGTACGAGAATAGTCATGAATAATACCTTGCAGGCGCCCCTTAAAATTGGCCTTGAGCGGAAGCACATAGCGATCCGAGGCCAGAGTCATGTAGTCATCCTGAAGATAGTGGGCGATATTGTACCGCTCAGCATATTCCTTGGCTTTGCGCAGACAGCCCTGATGCAGGGCACGTACTTCACTGCGTACCAGCAGAAGACCCGGAGAGCTTTCATCTTTCAAAGAACCGTCGTCGGCTATACAACGCCGCAACGCCGAAAGGGAGAGCTGTGGCAGGGGCTGTTTCGCGGTAAGTTCTTCAAGAGTGGGCAACTGTGCCGCTCCGGCGTGAATACTGTCCGCAATGTTCTGGGCAAGGCCAAGGCTCTCTCTGAGGGCCCAAAGCGCATCCGCATCCAGAAGAGGATCGCGTCCCTCCAGAAAAGTAAAGACCGGGCTGATGTCGGGAAAAGACGGAATCCGGGTTTGTTCCCGAACCGACCAGATACGCGTTTCCTCAACGAGACGCTGCCTGCGGCGCACTTCCTCAAGGTCGTTCAAGGGGCGCAAAGCAAGAGCCGCGTTTTTTCCGGCCTCGGAAGAGCAGCGTTTTGCAAGATGTTCAAGAATTCTGGGGAATTCCAACGCGTTAAGCGTTCTTTCTTCCATATGTACTTGTCATCCTTTCTGGAAGCGAGCCTTCACGGCGTCGCTGACGGCTTTGCCGTCAACACGGCCTTTGCATTCCG
>JAEXGX010000063.1 GCA_023450535.1 Pseudomonadota bacterium
CTTGACGGCATAGACGGAATTTTCGTCGGCCCTTACGACCTCTCTGTGGCAATGGGCGCTCCGGCGAAGTTCGCCACGCCGGAGTTCTCTGCCGCGCTGGATCGGGTGCTCGCCGCCTGCCAGAAGAACGGCAAGCTGGCCTTCATTTACGCCAACGATATGCCGTCTGCCTGCGCCTACTTCGCCACGGGGTATCAGGGTGCGGCCATTGGCACGGATACCGCCTTTCTGGTGAAGAGTGTCCGGGCCATGCTGGAACAAAAATAGGCGAATCTGCCTCATTCTTTTTCGTCCGGCGCAAGACCTGACAAGTCTTGCGCCGGTGTTTTTTGTTCAAATTTGAATGAAAATGTTTCATTATTGAAATATCAAATAATAAATAACAAAATTGCCATGTTATAGTGGAGTCAAGGTATAATGTTTCAAGATTGAAAGATATCTTCTTTCTTGACTGTTTTTGTAACATATTGATTTTTATATTATTCTGCAATGGCATAACATTTGCTTTTGTTCATGTGTCTGCCTGCCTTGCACCGGATGCGGTTCGTATTGTCGTATCCGGCGCGGGGTAAACCATGAACGCAAAAAGGAGCAAACGCCATGAGCGGTCGAGTTTTTCCCACCGGAGTCGTACGTTACAATCCCGAAAAATGCTGGAACGGCCTGACCCTGATCCCGGCACTGCCGAGTCTGAGCACCTCGCGCGGCGCGGCGTTGTTCGACATGAACGGCAATCTTGTCCATTCCTGGGAAGGGCTGTTCGGAGCGTTTGACAACAAGCTGCTGCCCGGTGGGGAAATTCTCGGTACTTCGGGCTACATGAAAGGGTACTGGCTGGATTGTCTCGACATAGAGCAGCGGGACTGGGCGGGGAATACTGTATGGCGTTTCAACCGCGGGGAAGCTGTTCCTGATCTGGAAACAGGCGAAAAAGTCATGAGCGCCCGCCAACATCACGACTTTCAGCGTGAGGGAAGCCCCTGCGGATATTACGCGCCCGGCTTTGAGCCGAAAAAGCGCGGAATCATGCTGGTCAATTCCTCCGTCAACCGCAAATTGCCCGAATTTTCCCGTCTGGACGTGGCGGATACGCGCCTGATGAAAATTGATGAGGAAGGCAATTGCCTGTGGGAATGGAGCCTGTTTGATCACTGGAATCAGCTCGGCATCGAAACCATTGGCAAGGCCGTGCACTTTCACTCCGCTCCGGAATTTCAGGACGCCGGATACGTCAAGGTGACGTATTGCAACAACGTCAACTGGGTAGGGCCCAACCAGTGGTATGATGCGGGCGATGAGCGCTTTCATCCCGACAATATTATCAGCGACATCCGTATTCTGAATACCTCTTTCATCATCGATCACCGTACGGGCGACATTGTGTGGCGTATCGGGCCGGATTTTGAAGCGGACAAGAAACTTCAGGACATCGGCCAGATCGTCGGCCAGCACCATGTTCACATGATCCCGCGTGGTTTGCCCGGCGAAGGAAATATTCTGTTGTTTGACAACGGCGGGCAGGCTGGTTTGGGCAGACCCACGCCGTGCGCGCCCAACGGTTACTGCAATGCCACGCGCGGATACTCTCGCGTGCTGGAAATCAATCCGGTTACGCTGGAAGTGGTATGGTCCTATAATGATTTGCGCAATTTTGGCGGTAATGTTGAATTGTTGAGCCAGACCAACTTACTGTTCAGCCATTACTGTTCCAGTGCGGATCGCCTGCCCAACGGCAATACGTTGATCACGGAAATGCTGCACGGGCGGATCATTGAGGTGAGCGCCGAAGGCGAAGTGGTGTGGGAGTTTGTCAACCCCGGCGGCAAGGTATTCCGTGCCCATCGTTACCCCTACGCCTGGTGCCCGCAGCTGGGCGTGTGTTCCGAGATACCCGTCACCCCGGTGAAAAACAGCCGTATTCGCCTGAACACGCAGGGGGAACCCGTGCTGGTGGAAGACAATCCGTTTTTCGGATAGGCCCGTTCCCCGCAGAATCCGGCGGCGGGGAGGAGCGACCGTACGCCGGATTTCCGGATACCGCTACTCGACCTTTCCCCTGCCGCCGGAGGACAATATGTCGCATAACGTTTTTTTATATCTGGAAAAGACCACTGCGCTGCTCGCCAGAGGGCTGGCCGCCGCAGGAAGCGTCAGTTTGTTGATCATGGCGATTGTCACCACCGCAGATGTGGTGGGGCGTAATCTGTTCGGTTCGCCCATGATAGGCGCGCTGGAAATCGTGAGCGTGGGGCTCACGCTGACGCTGTTTGGCGGCATGCCCTATGCCGAAACCCTGAACGAGCATATTCGCGTAGACATTCTTACCGAGCGTTTTTCGGCCTCGGTGCGGCTTGCTCTGACGGTAGGCATGAACTGGTTGTATATGTTGCTGGTGGGCGTACTTTCCTGGCAATGCTGGGCTCAGGCGGTCTTTTTGCTGGAAAGGCATTCCAACAGCGGGGTCATGGGTATTCCCCTTGCACCGTTCATGTTCGCCGTCAGCGTAATACTGGCTGTATTCTGCCTCGCCATACTGGTCAATCTGCTCCGGTCGTGTTCCTCTTTTCTGGCCGGACCGCGCAACTGGTTCATGCTGGCGCTGGTTGTTCTGCTGGGGACCGGACTTATTGTCCTGTCCGTCAACCCCGAGCTTTCGCCCGTCATGCTGGAAGACAGCGCCACGGGCATCACATCGCTTTTGCTGCTGTTCGGCGCGATTTTTCTGGGTTTGCCCATCGGAGCGGCCATGGCGCTCTCCTGTCTGGTCGCCATGTCGCACCTGGTAGGGGCGGAAGCCGGGTTGTCCCTGCTGGGTATGGCGAGCAAGACCGTGGCCTCCAACTACAGTTGGAGTGTCGCCCCGCTGTTTATCTTCATGGGGGTGCTGGTCAGCGCTTGCCGTTTCAGCCAGGATATTTTCGATATGGCGTACAAGTGGCTTGGCCATCTCAAGGGTGGGCTCGCCTCCGCCACCATCGGCGCGTGCAGTATTTTCGCCGCCGTGGTGGGGGATTCCCTGTCCGGCGTGGTGACAATGGGCTCCATCGCCATTCCGGAAATGAAGAAGTACCGTTATGACATGAAGCTGGCCACGGGCTGCGTGGCCGTGGGGGGAACGCTGGGCATTCTCATTCCTCCCAGCATGGGATTTATCGTGTACGGCCTGATGACCGAGCAGAGCATCGGCAAGCTGTTTATGGCCGGGCTTGTTCCGGGCGTGCTGGCTTCGATCCTGCTCATTGCCATGATCACCTTCCGTTGCCGGAGGAACCCTGCCCTTGGACCGGCCGGGGAACGATCTTCCTGGGGGGAACGCATCCGCTTCACCGGTAAAAGCTGGCATGTACTCAGCCTTTTCTTCATCGTACTCGGCGGCATCTGGCTGGGCTGGTTCACCCCCACCGAGGCCGGAGCCATCGGCGTGGCGGCGGCCTTCATCATCGGGGTCGGACTACGCCGTCTTTCCGGAAAAAGCGTTGCGGGCTCGGCGTTGGATTCCATCCGGCTTATTTCGTCCATCTTTTTCATCTTTATTTATGCCACGGCGTTCACTCAGTACATCGCCGTGACCATGTTGCCCAATTTGCTGGCCTCCACGGTGGCAGGGCTTCCCATTGGCAAATACGGCATTCTGGTAGTGATTATGCTCATCTACCTTCTGTTGGGCTGTGTGATGAACGCGCTGCCGGTGATTATCCTGACCCTGCCCATTCTGTATCCCACGGTACTGACGCTGGGCTTCGACCCTGTGTGGTTCGGCGTGATCGTGGTCATCCTTGCGGAACTGGGGCAGATCACCCCGCCCATAGGCATGAGCGTGTTCGCGCTGCGCAACGTCGCGCCGGATGTCCCCATGTTCACCATTTTTGCCGGAACCCTGCCGTTCTGGGGCGTGTTCATCGCCTTACTGGCGCTGCTGACTGTTTTTCCGCAGATTGCGTTGTTTTTGCCCAATCTGCTGTTCTGACGCCTTCAAACCTTCTTTCAGGAGGAAACCATGTCCTGTTCATCGTTCAAATGGTTGCTTTGCCTCGCTGCCTGCGGCATGATGCTCGTTCCTTCCGCCGATGCGGCGGAACGCAAGAGCAAAATCAACAACAGTGCCTGGGCTACGCTGGAACACCCCGTTACCGTGTGGTTCTCCACCCGTCCTTGTGAGTTGCTGAACACCGTGGCGGGCGGCAAGTTCGATATCCGTATTCATCCTTCCTACACGCTGGTAGGGGCGAAGGACGGCTATCAGGCCGTGATTACCGGCATGACGCCCTTCAACCTTGTCAACACCGCCGCGACCCCCGGCGTGTTCCCGCTGCTGGATCTGTTTTCTTTGCCGGGGCTTTTTCCCAATCAGTCCACCTCCAATGCCGTGGCGCGGGATCTGATGGAAAAGTATCCGCAATTCGAGCAGGAGCTTGACCCCGCTGTAGTACGCATTTCCACTCAGGTACATATGCGCGCCGACCTCCATACCCGTAAGCCCATCCGCTCTCTCGCGGAGCTGAAGGGCAAGACCATTGGCTGCCAGAATCCGCAGATCGCAGAAGCCCTGGCCGCGCTGGGAGCTTCCACCACTATCCTGGAAATTCCCGATGCCTATGCCGCTCTGGACAAGGGTGTGGTGGACGGCATGGCGGCCGCCTGGGGCGTGATGAGTTCCGCCCGGCTCAACGAAGTGGCCAAGTTCCATACCCTGCTTGGCATCTGCCCGTCCGCCACGCATTTTCTCGCGCATCGCGCGCTGGTGTGGGACAAGCTGACACCGGAACAGCAGAGCGTGCTGAAAGCTCTGGAGCCTGTCTTTCAGGGAATGGTCGCCAGGGGCAACGTCTTGTCCAGCATGGACGCGCGTTTCAAGGAAGCCTCGGCGGAAAACGGGCACGAGATGATTGTCTGGAGCGATGAGGATATGAAGGCCATGCGTGAGAAGTTCCGCCCGATCTGGGATAAATGGGCCGCCGACATGGAAGCGAAGGGGTTGCCCGGCAAGGCAGTTCTTGACGACGCTATAATGCTGATTGACGCGTACTCGCTTGGATAATTCGGCGCGAAAATGACAGATTCGAGCCCCCGGATTACGGCGTCATGCCCGGTCCGGGGGTGTTTCATCGTCCAGCAGGCCGTATTCGCGCATCTTGCGGAACAGGGTAGGGCGGGAGATACCCAGTTCGGCGGCGGCTCTGCCCTTGTTCCAGCGCAGTCTGGTCAGGCTGCGGACGATAATTTCTTTTTCCTGCCGGGCCATGAGTTCCTTCAAGGTGCCGCTCGTCGGGGAATCGGGAAGTTCCTCCGCCGGGGGGGGAAGAAATATCTCCGCGTATGCAGGCGCAGCGGGCACGGGCCGGAAAAAGTCCAGATTGCCTTCCGCCCCGTAGCGCAGGATGATGTTTTCCAGTTCACGGATATTGCCCGGCCAGCCATGTTCTTCCAGCAGAGCCAGCTCTGATCGGGCGGGGGAACGGGAAATGCCGTTGCGGCGCAGGATGCTGTCGACAATCAGCGGGATATCTTCTCTTCGTTCGCGCAACGGAGGCAGCTTCACTTCCATGACGTTGACCCGGTAAAAGAGATCTTCGCGGAACAGCCCCCGGCGCACCAGTTCCTCAAGATCGCGGTTGGTCGCCGCAATAAGACGGAACTTGCTGGTAAGCTCCTGTGTGGAGCCTACCGGGGTATAGGTCTTTTCACTGAGCGCCTGAAGCAGTTTGGCCTGGGCGCGCGGAGAAAGCTCCGCAATTTCGTCCAGAAACAGTGTCCCCTGATCGGCTTTGGTCAGCAGGCCGTCCACGTCCCGCACCGCGCCGGTAAAAGCTCCCTTGACGTGCCCGAAGAAGCTGCTTTCAAACAGCTCGTCGGGAATGGCCCCACAGTTGACATAGATAAAGGGGCCGTCTGCGCGGGAGCTGAGGCGGTGCATCAGGCGGGCCGCCTGGCTTTTTCCCGTGCCGGTTTCTCCATGAATGGACACCGTGACGAGGGAAAGCGCGGCACGTACAATGTTGGCCAGCGTACCGCGCATGACGCGCGACACTCCGGCGAAGTCGGAAAGATGCTCCCTCAATGCCTTGTCCCGTGTGCCGATATTGCAGGAAAGCAGCAGATTTTCCAGCGAGCTGTCCCGTTCTTTCTGGGCTGAAATGTCGCGCACCAGAGAAAAATTAACGGGCTGGCCGTTGACGGGAAGAAGCTGGGGAAAGGATTGCATCCAGGACAGGCCCGTAGCATTCTGGTGAGGCCAGTTCATGATCCGGTCGCGGTCGGCCTCGCAATCCAGCGCGGCAAGCGTCCGGGCGTGATCCGCCGCCGCTGCGGGGGACATGGTCTGTGCGAGCGGCGCATCGATCAGATCCTGCATGGATACATGTTCGCCGTAGAGAGCTTCGATCATTTCCGAAGAGAGGTAGCAGTAACGCTCATCCTGCTGGATGCCGAACCATGCCGGACGTTTGCGATCCAGCGCGCGGAGCACCTCGTAAAGCGGCACGCCAGGGGAAACGGTGAAATCGTAATCCGCCACATGGGCACGGGCCAGATAGAAATATTCGCGCGCCCCGTTCCGCCCTCCTCCTTCATCGCTCCAGCGCCCGCAAAGTGTAATCCGGGGTTCCTCCGTAAAATCGAAGATGGTCAGATTGCCGCGCGCGTCCGGCAGAAGATGGGCCGGAGCGAGGCATTTCTCCAACCGGGCTGTTTCCCCCCGCATGAACAGAGGCAGTAGCCCGGCATAGCGTTGCACATCTTCGCCGTCCTCCTCCCGTTCCTTTCCGGAGGCGAACAAGGGGAGCCAGTCCCGCGAGCCTGTCATACC
>JAEXGX010000089.1 GCA_023450535.1 Pseudomonadota bacterium
CGTTGGGTGCGGCCCGGCGAAAGCGGTCCAGCAGCTTCCAGACAGGGCTTTCATCCGTTGGTGAATGCTCTTCATCCGGTTCCGCATAAATATCCTTGCCGGAAAGTCGCCATATCCGTTCTATGGAACGCGGCTGGATCACATCCTCCACCGCGAACAGAGCGGAAAGCACACGCTCGGGCGATCCTCCTTTTTCTATCAGCTTGGCGTACGCCGTCAGCCCTTTGCGATTCAGCCCCAGTTCGATGCTTCGGTAGGCTGCATTGATGTCGCCGAGCGAGAGGTCGGAGCACGCCTCCCAAAAGTCCTTCGGAACAGGATCAAGCTTGCGGCTGGGGCAATGCGCGGGATCATGAGTGCCTACACCGCAGTAAAAACAGGGAGTACGGCCTCCGAGAAGCTGCCCTGCCATGAGCAGCGGCAGGGCCTCGCCCCGGCTCTCCCCGCCTGCAAGGCGGACAGTGCACCAGGTATCCATAGTGCTGTTCGCGCAGGAGAAACTCAAATCCTGAATGGCGAAGCCTTCACCCAGCAGGTAGGCGTTGCGGTAGCTCATATACGGATAATCCGGCATGAGCCCGTCCCAATCGATATTGACTTTGTGCGGCAGTTCGTTGTTGAAATTCAGCCCGCGTCTGTCCACCACGGTACTGACGCAGGGCCAGTAATGAGAAGAGTCAAACTGCCGTATGCTGGAAAGCACCAACAGAAGCTCACGTACCCACACACGCAGTTTACCGAGGTTTTCCAGCGGCACCATGAGGTAGTTGTCGTTCAGGCTGTATTTCAGTTTCTGTTCGTGCAGGATGCCTTCCAGCTGTTCAAACAAAAAACGCCAGCCAGCCTGAAACTGCTTGTCCAGCGGGTTACCCAGCGGGCGCAACAGGGCATACCAGCCCTGGGACGACACATAGGGCAGACGAGGATTGGCTCCGAGTCTCGTCCAGTGCAAAGCGGCCATTCCCTCAAGCGGAGGAGTAGCCGTATAACTGAGGCCGGGCATATTGGAACCCAGCTCCTGCAAACGGGGGTGAACCCACACTTGCAGCTCCGTCACCGCCTTCGTAATGTCCTGGCGCGCCAGAGCACCTTCAATGGCGACTGACAGATTCTGCCCTACTCCTACCTGGAGGGAGCCGGGAAAGGTTTGCACCAGCACAGGTATAGGGTTATATTTACCCCACACTACAAGCTTCGCCAGCGCCAGCAGCGCATCGACGGAGAAAAAGAACCACAGCGACTGATTTTCAGCGCTGGTGACACACAAGCCGCCGTAATCCTGGAGAGTTTGCCCCACGCTGGGGTCTAAGGTTCCCTCCCAGGCCAGCCAGATGACGTACCCATCGGAAGAGACGTTAACTTCCTGGAAGGAAGGCTGTTTTTCAAGCAGACTGGATATGGACGGCATGGACTTTTCCGTATTTGCAAGGAGTGAACAAGATGGACATTAATAAAACGCTTATGGAACTCAAGCAAGTGCCCGGCTTCACCGACAATGTGGGCATGATGCTTGTACACAACGGCGTGGTGCGCGGCTGGTCCCGCAAGGATCACGCCCCTGTAGGCCGAGTCCGGGTCACTCCGGACAGGGCGCGCATGGAGGAAATCCGCGCCGAAATGGAACAACGCCCCGGCATTTTCAAAATCGTGGTCGACGCTGCCGAAGGCGAACTGAACCCCGGAGACGATCTGCTCTTCCTCGTGGTTGCAGGCGACATCCGCGAACACGTTAAAGACACTTTTGCCGAACTGCTCGACCGGATCAAGTCCGAAGCTGTAGTCAAGCAGGAATACGCGGAATAACGTGGACTCCAAACGCCAGTATAAGCTCTATCGGCGTTTTGAACAAAAGCATTATAGCGAACAGGAAGGTGCGGAGTCACGGGCGGGTGAAATACGCCCTCGGCTCTGCACCTTACATGGACATAAATTACCGTTGAAATGGTTCTATTGCCAAAAACGCTCCACCTTTGCGGGCGGCAGATTGCGGGGAATAAAGCGGTGCATATCCCGCCGGAAGCCGTCTCGCACATAGGGCGATTCTCCCAGTAGGGCATAGGTGAACTGGATGACGCATCCGTGTGCCCCGATCACGTTTCGCACCTGCGCAAGAATCGCCTCACGCAGAGAGGCGGGAAAATTCATCAGCGGCAGGGATGACACCACGGCGAGCACCTGCTCCGATTCAGGCACATACGAAGACAGCATGGCGGCATCGCCCTGCACAATGTTCAGACCTGGAAATTTTCCGCGCAGAATGCGGCAGAATTCAGGAGAGCGCTCAAGCACCAGCAGGCGGGACGGGGCAATGCCCCTTGCCAGAATAGCCTTGGTCACAGAGCCGGTTCCCGCACCGATTTCGACCACCAGCCCCTCGTCGTCCGGGATACATGCGGCCATGGAAGACGCCAGTTGCACACCGCTGGGGCAAATGGCCCCCACAGTTCGAGGATGGCGTACAAGTTCGGCTGCAAAGCGGGGCACATTCTGCCCCTTGTGCAAGGCCGCGCGCCCGTTGTGCAGAACGCGAAGACCAATCCGCCGTATATTTCCGGGCAGTTGTGCAGAAATGCCAAATTGCTTGCGCCTGCCGGGGACGTCATTCCACTTCCCGACGCGGCCCCTGAAGCCTTCCATCACAGGGTTCAAGCGAAGCAATATTCCCAAACCGCTTAACCAGCGTGTTTTCATGGGGTCTCCGAGTATCGATGTTTTTCCTGCTTTGTTGGAACCAGTCTGTGCGAGATGAGGTTAAGAGAGCGTTAACCTGACTGGCAAAAACGGCTCCCCTGCCATGCGGGAAGTATGGGAAAGAATTTCACCGGCTATGCCATCTTGTCAATTCGCTTTTTCATGTCTAGAGCGTTTTGCATTTGAAAACATCTACAGTCCGGATCCTATGTTCTGGCCCGCAGGTTTCACGCCTGAAGCCGGAGCTTTACGCCGCAAGTGAATTGCGGAGACACCGGATAAGGGGGCGTCGCGTCGGAGTCTCGCCCTGCTCGACTCCGTAGAGCATTTCAATGGCGAAATGCTCTAAAGCAGTTTAACGCTGCGGCCGCATGGGCCTTAACACTCTGCGCGCGTCACGATGCGCGGACAGGAGCACTTCAGCGTCTCGGCGGAAAGACGGGCTTCCATATATAACGACAAAACGGAAATGGCCCGGTCGCACACCGCAAAAGTCGGAATGTCCCGTTCCTTGAGCGCACGGCGCAACGGCTCGAACAGTTCGCCACCATCCACTACGGCCACCAGAGGCTTGGTGCTATCCTTTTTCACTTTAGCGAGACGGGCCAGAATTCCATCCTGCGCGTCCATGCTGAAGCCCTCGCGGGAAGAGTCATCATCACTGCCCGCCAGGGTATGTGTCACCGGTGAAAGAGGATCCAGACCAATGACCACGGCATCGATGTTATCGTCTTTCAACATAAGTTCGGCCATACGGGCATGCGTTTCGTCATCCGCAGCAGGAGTGATATCCAAAGGATTACTGATTGTCACCAGCCGATCCAGATGTTTGGCCGCAATAAGTTCGCTCATGGCCGCGTGTGTGGCGTCGCAAAAGCGGCCCAGGGTCATACTGTACTCATCGGCCTGAATGGAATCCGCCATTCCCACAGCCTCAAAGCCCGCCCCGCTGACCACGCCGATCCGCTTGCCCCGGATCTGCACCTTGCTGAAACTTTCTGCCAGCAAAATGAGATCCTGAAACTCGGTGAAGCTACGGGCCATGATAGCTCCAGCCTGACGGATACAATTTTCGCACACCATGTAGTCGCCAGCCAGCGACGCCGTATGGCCGCTGGTGGCGCTTTTTCCTTCGGGCGTCCGCCCGGCCTTGTAAAAAATCACCTGCTTGCCCGCGCATACGGCGTCACGCACAGCCCGGGCGAAAAACAGGCCGTCCAAATCCTTGAATCCCTCGGCGTACACGGCGATAACGTCCACTTCAGAAGATTGGGTGAAATGGCGCATCATGTCCCCGAGGGTAAGATCTGTCTGGTTCCCCATAGAGATCAGGTACGCGGGCCGCATTTCCGGAGCCTGGCTGAAGCGGTTGAGCAAAAAGGCTCCGCTCTGGCTGACCACGGCCACGCGGCGGGGTGTGTCGTTTTTGTCACGCGGCAGTTTGGCGGAAGGGATGAACCATGTGTCGTAACATCCGGGGCGGGAAATAACCCCCATGCAGTTGGCCCCCAGGAACACCGGGCCGCCATCGCCGCGCCCGTGGGCGGCGGTAATGCGCTCCGCCATGCGGGCGGCCATTTCCTTGCTGCCTTCCGTTTCTCCCATGCCGCCGGGAATCAGCATGACGCTGTGCGCCGCGTTTCGTTCGATGATTTCATCCGCCAGAGCAGGAACCTGAGGCGCGCTGATCGCCACGATGAACAGGTCCAGCGGCTCAGACAGCGCCGACAGATCAGGCACGCAACGCACGCCATCGGCTTCAGATCCGCCTTCCCGCACAATAACCACCTGTTTCGGGTCAAACCCTGAAGCCAGTATATTTTCCAGAATGATACGTCCGAAATTCCGCCGGGTGGCGGAAACCCCCACAATTCCGATACTGCGCGGGTGCAGCAGCCGGTCTGTTTTGCCGATGGGGCGCCCTGGCGCGCATTCTCCCGGCTGGGAGAAACGGCACATTCCGTCCAGCGGCACCATCAGATAATCGGTGAAGGTGAAGGGATTGATTTCCAACTCATCAATAACAAAGGGAGCATCGGGATTGCAGGGGGAAAAATGGTTACCCATCCGGATAAAAGATTCAAAACATTCGATGAGCTGATCGTCCGTGACGATCCGGCGCTGGCCCCGGGTCAGACCGGCCATCTTGCGGTAAGACACCGTGTTTCGGAACAGGCGGAAGAAGGACTCGCCGTCGCTGAGTTCGGAGAGCGCGGCCACAATGGCCTGGCCCTTACGAAAGCGTTCGGCGTAGAGC
>JAEXGX010000092.1 GCA_023450535.1 Pseudomonadota bacterium
ATCTCGCACTGGATACAAGCTTGCTGCAGGAGGAAACTGTCAACATCCACCCACTTGTCAACACCATGAGTGTGGATTTGCGCCTGGAAGACCTGATCAAATTCGTCCGGCAGACTGCTCACCCCCCCCGCTTTGTCAATGCCTGTTACCCTTTCGCTCCGGAGGGCCAGAAAAACGAAGAAGGCTGAGTTTTCAGAACTGAACCGACCGGAGGCTGCGGGGTAAGCGCCGGATCGGGCGCAGTAGTGACCAGGGCCGGCACACCATGTTAAAGTCTATCCGCTCTGAAGAATCCCGGAATAATAGTATGGAAGATAAAAAAACGAAAAACCGCATTCTTGTCGTTGACGACGCCCCGGAAAATATCTGGATTCTGGTGGAGGCTCTCAAGGACGAATACGCTATCATGGTCGCCAAGAACGGTTATTCCTGTTTGCGTCTGGCCGGGGGAGAACATCCGCCCGACGCCATCCTGCTTGACGTGACCATGCCCGGTATCGACGGATATGAAGTGTGCCGTAGCCTCAAGGCCAACTCCGCCACCCGCAATATCCCCGTGCTCTTCATCACCGGGCAGACCGACGCGGGTAGTGAGGCCAGAGGGCTGGAACTCGGGGCCATGGACTACATCACCAAGCCCTTCCAGCCGCTGCTGGTAAAAACCCGTGTTCGTAACCAGATTGAACTGAAAAAACACCGGGATCAGTTGGATCTTCTGGTTCATGCACGCACAGAGCAGCTCTCCCTCACTCAGGAAGTGACCATTGAAGCCATGGCGGCCCTCGCCGAATGGCGTGACCCGGAAACCGGCGGACACATCAAGCGCACGCAGCACTATGTACGCACCCTGGCTGAATATATGGCCGCACTCCCCGGATATCAGCGTATTCTGAGCAAAAACATGATTGAAATGCTCTACCTCTCCGCGCCGCTGCACGATGTGGGCAAAGTTTCCACGCCCGACTCCATCCTGTTCAAGCCCGGTCGTCTCACACCTGAAGAATTTGAGCAAATGAAGCTACATACCGTACACGGAAGAGATTTGCTTTCCGCTGCCGAACACAGGCTGGGCAGTGATTCCTTCCTGCATATTGCCCATGACATCGCCTACTGCCACCATGAACGCTGGGACGGTAAGGGGTACCCGCGCGGCATCAGGGAAGAAGCCATTCCCCTCTCTGCCCGTTTAATGAGCGTGGCGGACGTATACGACGCCCTGGCCAGCAAACGCGTTTATAAACCTGCCCTCCCTCATGAAGAAGTTGTCGAAATCATACAAGAAGGAAGAGATACCCAGTTCGACCCCCATGTAGTGGATGCGTTCATCGCCACGCAGGAGACATTCCACGATATTGCACGCCACTTTGTAGATGAAGAGGCCCTTGGAGAGAGAGAGAGAGAGAGAGAGAGAGAGAGAGAGAGAGAGAGAGAGAGAGAGACGAAAATAAAATTTCCTAATTATCCTAAACGGATAGCAACACCTTACCAGACTCAGAATATGTAGCGCATACCTGTGAACAAATCCCCCGCCGGAACTGTCCGGCGGGGGATTTGTCGTAACCAGAGCTGTTTACCATTTGAAGCCGGAACTATGCCTGCTGTCCATGCCTGTATGCCCTGCAGGCTACAGGCACACCCGCTCGGGGTGCCCGTCGGGTAGCACGCCGCAAGTGAATGCGCCTACTTCAGCTTCACGCTTCTGGAGGCCTTCATCAGATCCGGATTTTCTCCGAGCATGGTGCACACCACGGCCTGATCGCCGTGCGAGCTCACCCGGATCACACCGTTGGCGCCGTCTTTTTCAAAAGAGAACACCCAGGCATCGCCATCGGCCTCCGGGGCGGAGCCATTCACAGCCCTGGAGCCATTTTCCGCAATTTCCTTGGCGTCAACTCCCTGAGAGGGCGCGCTGAGCACGGTCAGCACAGCGTCCTGACTGGGCGAAATCACGATGCCTACCGGACCTTGATTCTGAATGGTCCAGCCGTCAGGCACATCCATAGTCACCGGACCGACTTCCTGCGTTGCGGCAGAGGCAGAAACAGCGAACGCCAATACCATAGCCAGTGTAAACAAAACCTTTTTCATGTTGGTACTCCTTCAAAGTGAAAAACACCTTTCTTTTTATAAAGAACGGCGTGAAGGGATGTGGCTAACACAGAAAAAAAAATAAACAAGCCTCCTTTTTTCGATTTTTCCCGCAAACCCTTTCATAGTCCCATCCTGTTTCTCTTAAAAAAATAATATGTTCCCAATCAGGCAAAAGCTGCCCATTTTCCCCTCTTTTTGCGCCCTTGCCTCCCGCCGCATGAGAGTATAATAAAAGTTCGTTCAACCCTTCAGCAGGAGCAGGGGCATGCCCAGACGCGGCGACCTTAAACGCATCATGGTAATCGGTTCTGGCCCCATTGTGATCGGTCAGGCCTGCGAATTCGACTATTCCGGCACTCAGGCGGTAAAGGCCCTCAAGGAAGAGGGATACGAGGTCATCCTCGTCAATTCCAATCCCGCCACCATCATGACTGATCCCGATATGGCGGATCGTACCTACATTGAACCCATTGAACCGGAAACGGTGGCGGCTATTGTCCGCAAAGAACGTCCGGACGCCATTTTGCCCACACTGGGCGGGCAGACAGGCCTGAACACGGCGCTGGCGCTGGCCAAATCCGGCGTGCTCGACGAGTGCGGCGTGGAGCTTATCGGCGCACGGGCTGACGTTATTGAAAAAGCTGAAAGCCGTGAATTGTTCCGCCAAGCCATGGAACGCATCGGGCTCAAAGTGCCTCACAGCGAAATCGCCCGCACTATGGACGACGTACGGCACATCGCTTCCACCATGCCATTCCCGTTGATCATCCGCCCCGCGTTTACGCTGGGCGGCTCCGGCGGCGGCGTAGCCTACAACCAGGAAGACCTGGAGGAGATCGCCGCAGGCGGCCTGGACGCCAGCCTCACCAGTGAAGTTCTGGTGGAGCAGTCCGTATTGGGCTGGAAAGAAATTGAAATGGAAGTGATGCGCGACAAAAACGACAACTGCGTCATCATATGCTCCATTGAAAACTTCGACCCCATGGGCGTACACACCGGCGACTCCATCACCGTGGCCCCGGTTATGACCCTGACGGACGCCGAATACCAGAAAGTACGCGAAGCTACCATCGCCATTATGCGTGAAATCGGCGTGGAAACAGGCGGCTCCAACGTGCAATTCGGCCTGAACCCCGAAAACGGGGAACTCGTGGTCATTGAAATGAACCCCCGCGTGTCCCGTTCCTCCGCGCTGGCCTCCAAGGCCACGGGTTTTCCCATCGCCAAAATCGCGGCCAAGCTCGCCGTAGGCTATACCCTGGATGAACTGCCCAACGATATCACCCGCGAAACCATGGCCAGCTTTGAACCGGCCATTGACTACTGCGTGGTGAAAATCCCGCGCTTCACCTTTGAAAAGTTCCCAGGCGCAAAAGACGAACTTACCACCTCCATGAAGAGTGTGGGCGAAACCATGGCCATCGGCCGTACTTTCAAGGAAGCGCTGCAAAAGGGTCTGCGTTCGCTGGAAATCGGCGCGTCCGGCCTGGGCAATGCATTCCGCGCCCCTCTGCCGGAAAAGAGCGAACTTGTCGCCAAGCTCCGCACCCCCAACTCCCGGCGTCTCTTTGCCCTGCGTCAGGCCATGCTGGCGGGCATGAGCCTGGAAGAAATCTATGAAATCACGGCCATCGACCCCTGGTTCCTGCGTCAGCTCCGCGACATCATCGATATGGAATCCTCCATCCGCGATTTTGCCCTGAGCAACTCCATGACTCCGGATAACCCGGAAATGGTTGTCATGCTGCGCAAAGCCAAGGAGTTCGGCTTTTCCGACCGCCAACTGGCGGAAATGTGGAAGCGCCCCGAAACCGATGTGCGTGCACTGCGCAAGGCCACAGGCACCGAGCCCACCTATTATCTGGTGGATACCTGCGCGGCGGAATTCGAGGCTCACACCCCCTATTTCTACTCCACGTATGAAACAGGGCGCGAACTCACGGCCGACAGCCGCAAAAAGGTGATGATCCTCGGCGGCGGCCCCAACCGCATCGGCCAAGGCATCGAGTTCGACTACTGCTGCTGCCACGCTTCCTTCACGTTGCGCAAGGAAGGCGTGCAGGCCATTATGGTCAACTCCAACCCCGAAACCGTGTCCACAGACTACGACACCTCCGACCGCCTGTACTTTGAGCCGCTCACCTTTGAAGACGTGATGCACATCATTGAACTGGAACAGCCGGACGGTGTGATTGTCCAGTTCGGCGGGCAGACCCCGCTGAATCTGGCTGTGCCCTTGCAGCGCGCGGGCGTGCCCATCATCGGCACCAGCCCGGACGCCATCGACCGCGCGGAAGACCGTGAACGTTTCCAGGCACTGATCCAGAAGCTCGATCTGCGCCAGCCCGCCAACGGCACAGTGACCAAACTTTCCGAAGCGAAAGAAGTGGCCGAGCGCATCGGTTACCCGGTCATCGTCCGGCCCAGTTATGTTCTGGGCGGACGCGCCATGATGATAGTCTACGACGAAAACGACCTGGCGGACTACTTCCGCACAGTGGTAGGCACGGAAACCCCCGAACATCCCATCCTCATCGACCAGTTTCTGGAAAACGCCATTGAAGTGGACGTGGACGCCCTGGCCGACGGCAAGGACGTATATGTCGCGGGCGTTATGGAGCATATCGAAGAAGCGGGCATCCACTCCGGCGACTCCGCCTGCGTCCTGCCCCCCTATTCCCTGCCCCAGGACATCGTGACGGAAATCGAGCGCCAGACCGTAGCACTGGCCAAAGAACTGCGCGTGATTGGCCTTATGAACATCCAGTTTGCGGTAAAAGACGGCGTCATTTTCATTCTGGAAGTGAACCCCCGCGCCTCGCGTACCGCGCCCTTCGTTTCCAAGGCTACCGGTGTACCCCTGCCCGCTCTGGCCACCCGGCTCATG
>JAEXGX010000163.1 GCA_023450535.1 Pseudomonadota bacterium
TGCCCTGTATCTTTCCGTGCTGGCCGGGCAGTTCCCGGACATGCTGAAGGGAAAGAAGGCGCAAATGATGGTGGACGACATGTTGAAACTGGCGTCTTCCGGTTCTTTCACCACGTTCTCCGCCGCCCAGACCTCCCGCGCCATGCTTGCCTATGCCCGTGCACTCAAGGCGGATATGGACGCAAGCTCTGCCGCAAATGCCGGGGCCGGCGTGAAACTTGAGGCCCTGGACGCTTCCGGCAAGGTGTTGGCCCAGGGCGCGATGGCAGACGGCATGAGCCGGATCGCGCTGGAACAGGGCGAGGCCGCGCAGTCGCCTTCCCCTGCCGAGGTGGCGTCTCTGCGCATGAGTTCGGAGCTTCCCCTGTTCTGGGAGGCTTTGAGCGTGGGCTTTGACGCCGTGCTGCCCTCCTCCCCCGAGTTCAGAGGCATGGAGGTTTTCCGTGAGATCTGTGACGAAAACGGCGGCGTCATCATGGATGAAACGGGGCGCTTTTTGCGTGCGGTGAAACAGGGCGAGGAATTGATCGTTATCCTTCATGCCCGCGCGTACGAGCATTCCGTGGACAATGTGGCGATCAGCGATTTGCTGCCCGGGGGCCTGGAAATGATCGTGGCCGAGGGCGGAGATGTGCTGGATGCAGGTTTGGATTTCATCCCCGGTGATGCGGATGCCTTGATGCTGAATCCGGACTACGCCGAACGGCGTGAGGATCGGATGTTGGTCTTCACTTCCGTTGGAACCGGGGATGCTGTCTTTGCCTACCGTGCGCGCGCCGTGACCAGAGGGGAATTTATTCTGCCTCCGCTGCGCGCTGAAGCCATGTATGACCCTCGCCTGAACGCGACCAGCGCGGCAGGGCGCATGGTGGTGAAATAGCCGCCCATGAGAAAACTGTTCCGGCGCGGCGGCCGCATGCGTTGTATTGCGGCGGCCGCCGCGCTGGTGTTGCTTCTGCTTTTGGCGTTTTTTCTCGCGCTGTTCTGGTCACCCCGGCCCGATCTGTACGGCGGGGCAGACTTCTCCCGGGTGTTTACGGACAGGGAAGGCCGCGTGTTGCGCGTGTGCCTGACAAAAGACGAAAAATACCGGATTTTCACGCCTCTGGACGCCATGCCCGCTGAATTGCGCGAGGCCACGTTGCTGTATGAGGATCGGACCTTTTGGTCACATCCCGGTGTCAGCATCCCGGCGTTGGCTCGGGCCGCATGGAGCACACTGTTCGGCGAACGCCGCATGGGGGCTTCCACCCTGACCATGCAAGTGGCCCGCATGGCCGGAGGCATCGACAGTTCCCATATTCCGGGCAAGCTGCGCCAGATCTGGCGGGCGCTGGTACTGGAACGGCATTACTCCAAGCGAGAGATTCTGGAAGCCTACCTCAATCTCGCCCCCTACGGCGGCAATATCGAGGGCGCAGGTGCGGCGGCCCGGATATATTTTTCCAAGGAGGCAGCAGCCCTCAGCCTGCCGGAAGTTATGGCGCTGGCGCTCGTGCCGCAGCATCCCGCCGCGCGAAATCCGCTTTCCGGGCGGGAAGGGGAGTTGGCTACCGCCCGTCTGCGTCTGCACTCGCTCTGGGGGGAGGCTCATCCCGGTACGTCTGACCGTCTCTTTGCCGGATCGCCCTTGCGGGTACGGGGCCCGCGCGATTTGCCCTCCGAGGCGCCGCATGCCGTGGACTCTCTGCTGCTTGAGTTTCGTGAACAGCGCAAGGCTGCACCGACACAGGGAAAGGATGGTGGAGAAGGGGAAAACGCGGGGCGCGGCGGTCGGCGGGAAGCTGTGATCACGACCACCATTGATTTACCGGTTCAGCACATGGTGGAAGACGCGCTGCGCCGGGCCGTGGAACGCGGCGCACGTTGGGGAATGAGCAACGCCGCCGCGTTGCTGGTGGATTGGCGTACAGCGGAGATCCGGGCGCTGGCCGGATCGGCGGATTTTTACAATGCAGCCATTTCCGGGCAGGTGGACGGCACTTCGGCCCGGCGCTCCCCCGGCTCCACGCTCAAGCCCTTTGTCTACGCGCTGGCGCTGGAGCAGGGAATCATCCATCCTGCGACCATTCTGGCGGATACCCCCAAGGTCTTTCGCGGCTATGAACCGGAGAACGCGGACGGCGCGTTCCGGGGGCCGTTGCGCGCGGATGAGGCGTTGCGGGCCAGCCGCAACATTCCGGCCATCTGGCTGGCGGAACGCTTGCGCGCGCCGGGGCTGTACGGCTTTTTGCAAGGCGCCGGAGTGCGTTTTGAGCATGGCGCAGAGCATTACGGGCTGGCTCTGGTGCTTGGCGGAGCGGAAACAAGCATGCGCGAACTGGCCGGACTGTACGCCATGCTGCCCAATCTCGGGTATTGGCGGAAACCTTCTCTGTCGCCGTCCGCTCCCGACGCTCCTGCGGGGCTTGCAGACGCGGGCAGGCAACTGCTTTCTCCGGAGGCGGCCTGGGTGACGCTGGCCATGCTGCGCCAACCCTGGCTTTCCGGCCTGGGCGGGGCGGGCTTTGGGGACATCCCCTGCGCGTGGAAGACCGGCACGTCCAGCGGCCTGCGCGACGCCTGGACAGCGGGCGTGTTCGGACCCTATGTGCTGATTGTCTGGGTCGGCAACTTTGATAATTCTTCCAACCCCGGTTTTTCGGGCCTGCACGCCGCTGCGCCGATTTTTTTTGACATCGCGCGCGGCCTGGTTCGGCGGGAACGTTTGCGGGACATTGCGCTTTCTCCTGCCTGCGCGGAGAAAAACGGCCTGAACGTGCGCCGGGTGGAAGTGTGCGCGCCTACCGGGGACGTGCGCCTTGAACTGTGCGGAGAGCGCCCGCGCGCATCGGCATGGTTCATTCCCGGCGTATCGCCGATCAAGGATTCCGGCATTTTGCGTGAGATTCTGGTGGATGCGCAGAGCGGGTTGCGCCAGTGCCGGGAGATCCCCGGCGTGACCGAACGGCGGGTTTGGGAATTCTGGCCCGCCGACATGCGCGAACTGTTCCGGCGGGCGGGCGTGCGCAAGGCCGCACCGCCGCCGTTTGCGCCGGAATGCGGGGAGGGCGGCGCTCCGGGGCGCGCTCCGGCCATTGTTTCGCCTCGCGCCGGAGTGACCTACGCGCGCAGGCTGCTGGGGGACTTCAACATTCCATTGATCGCACAGGGCGACGAAGACGCGGAAAAGCTGTTCTGGTTCGACGGCAGGGAATTTGTGGGCGCGGGAAAAGCAGACGGAGAACTGACGTGGAGTCCCGCGCCGGGCAGGCATGTACTGCGTGTAGTGGACAATTTGGGGCGCACGGCAGAACTTGTGGTGGAAGTTGAAAGCGTGCCGTGAGTGGGAAGAAATACGCTGTTTCACCGAAAATTCAAAAAAGATGTCAAGAAAAAGGCGGAAAAATAGTTTTGCGTAAGGAAAAACATGCGCAGTATATGCTTATTTAAAATAAATTATATCAATAAATTAGATTGTGGTATGTACGGTGTTGGCTGGCCGGAGGAAAAGAAAAAAAATTAAATTTACCGAAAAATGCTTGCCAAGCCGTATTATTTTTTGTACAAACCGAATCGTTCAAGGGCATTAGTGCTGCACGTCACTGTGCTGCACGTCACTGTGCTGCACACCGAGTAAAATCTTTTACTGAGGATGTGCATCATGAAGAAGCTCCTTACTCTCCTCCTCGCCGCCGGCATGATTGTTTCTGCCGCCAACGGTGCCTCTGCCGTGGAAATGAAAGTTTCCGGCTCCTGGTTGACCTCCTTCACCTTCGTTGATGGCCTGTTTGGTAAAAACGCCTTGCTGAAAGACAGTGACGACGGTTCCTTCCGCGCCAATCAGCAGGTGAACCTCAAGCTTGATATGGTCATGAGCGAATCTCTTTCGGGTACGTTGATGCTTCGTGTTGCTGACGGCCCGGATTCCATGCCCGCCTATCAGTGGGGCACTCAAGGTGTTGGAAAGCAGGGCAAAGCTGTAACCGCACGTATGGCATATCTGGACTGGCTGGTTCCCAGCACGGACGTGCTGGTGCGCATGGGCCGTCAGAACGTAGCTCTGCCTTCGTATGCCTTCGCTTCTCCTGTGCTGGATAGTCCCATTGATGGCGTGATGGTGAACGCTCCCATCAATGATATGGTGGCTGTAAACGTCGGCTGGCTGCGTCCTCTTGCCGAAGTTAACGCGTGGGATGCGGCTCATACGGCGCACAGCAGCATCGACCTCGCGTACCTGAGCATGGATGTGGCTGCGGACGGCTTCAAGGTCACTCCCTGGGGTATGATCGGCTTTGCGGGAAGTAATGCGGAAGATGGGATTACATGGGATATGCAAAAAGATGAGCTAAAGCGTCCCAATAGCTCCTATTTTGGCGAAGCAGGACCAGTCGTGGACTTTGATGGTTTTGGTCCTGACGGGAAGCCGTATTTGAAAGATGCTAACGGTGCTCCTGTGGCGGCAAAATACGTTGATTCCCGTACTCTCCTGTACTGGGTGGGCATTGGCGGTGAGCTGACCCTGTTTGATCCCTTCAAGTTCACGGCGGATTTCATTTACAGCGCTAACGATGCCGACGGTTACGCCGAACGGGACGGCTGGTATGCCGCTCTGGGCGCGGAGATGAAGACCAGCTTTGCCACTCCCTTTGTGAAGGGCTGGTATGCCTCCGGTGATGACGCGGATTCCAAGGGTAGCAATCGTATGCTGACCGTGGATGGCGAGGGCGCCTTTGATGCCTCCAGCATCTACTTTGACGCCAACGGGCTGCTCGGTGCTACCATTGACCGCTGCGATCCTTCCGGCACCTGGGGTGTTCAGGCCGGTGTGAAGAATGTTTCCTTCATTGAAGACCTCACCCACACCTTCTCCGTGACCTACTTCCAGGGCACGAACAACAGCAACCGGCTGGATGGTTATGGTGCTGCGTGGCATGCTGATCCGAAGAACGTGAACTACATGACCACCAAGGATTCCGCGTGGGAAATCGATTTTCTGAGCAGCTACAAGCTGTATCAGAATTTTACCGCCAACCTGCTGTTGGCTTATATGATTACGGACTTTGATGAAAGCATTCGTCCTACTGGTGTCAACAATGGACATTACAAGTTCGATAACGCCTTCCGCGGTACGCTGAACTTCACCTACGCGTTCTAGTTTGCACCCCGTTCGGGGTCTGTAACACGCGTGTAAAGTATGGATGATTGATCGAAAAGGCGGAGAAGCTTTTGCTTCCCCGCCTTTTCGATCGTTTTTTTACCCTGCCGCCTTCCGGCGCAGCCTCCGCATATCCGCCCTTTACTTGCCCCTCTCGCCGGGGTACATCAATTCCGTTCCGCAGAGGCAAATCCCGCAGAGGGCGCTCCTCGCGGGCCCGTAAGTTTCACGCCGCGCTGTGCGGCGCAGCAGGAGTATGCATGAGCCAAGCCAAATTTCCCGCCCGCATCCGTTATGAGTATGAACAAGACCCCGCCGCCCGTCTGCAATATGCTCACGGCGTATGGGGCGGCATCAATCCGCAGGGCGAGATCGAGATCAATTTCTACCTGGAAAGCGACAAGCTTCCCCCCTTTTCCGAGCGACAGGTGGAACCGGACGGTTCCTTCGGGCAGGAGTACGCCCCTTTTGACGAGGATGTGCGCGTGGTGGTGCGCCGCATTCATTCCAAGGTCGTGCTCAACTACCA
>JAEXGX010000239.1 GCA_023450535.1 Pseudomonadota bacterium
AGTATTAATCGTTGGAATCGGCCGGAGGCGTGAGATTTGCTCTTTTCCATCCATCGCCGTATCTCATTACCTTTGGTTCTGTTTTTCATCTATAGATGAAAAAATCTATAGATGAGGCTGTTGAAAAAGTCCTTGAGGGGGCTTCTCGCCCCCTCAAACTCCCCTTGGCACCTGCCCGAAAGGGTGACGGGCTTGCCCGTCATTTCCCTGAGCCGCAAAGCGGGTTAGGGAAATGATGAGGCCTGGGGTAACGCCCAACATTCTGAACGCATAGATGAAATATGTTCTACAGAGTTTAACGCGGCCGCTCAAAACGAGGCACCCGGATATGGCAGGCTCCGCGCCCGGTACGGGCGGCAAAGTCCTGATGGTAGTCTTCGGCCGGATAAAAGTTTGTAAACGGCACAAGCTGTGTGGCAACATCGTAGCCTAGTTCACGCAGGCGGGCGATCAGGGTTTCCGCAGTGCGTTTCTGCGCTTCATCGGTATAGAAAATGGCGGAACGGTATTGCGTGCCCACGTCCGGCCCTTGCCGGTTCACCTGAGTGGGATCGTGAACTTCAAAAAAAACGCGAGCCAGCTTTTCAAAGGAGGTTCGTGCCGGGTCAAAATTTACGCGTACGGTTTCGGCGTGCCCGGTACACCCGCTGCTCACCTGTTCATAGCTGGGAGATGCAGAACTGCCCCCGGCATAGCCGGATACAGCATCGCATACGCCTTCAGTTTTGGAAAAGGCGTCTTCCACACCCCAGAAACAGCCTCCGGCAAAATAGGCCACGCCGGAACAGGGTGAGGCCGAAGAGTTCGTACCATCAGCCTGTTCCCGGTTAGCGCTTCCTTCTTCGGACATTTTTGCACCGGGCATGGCCTGCCCTTCCGGAATCAACGTCAGAGAAAGGGAATTGACGCAATGCCGGGTATTTTTTTTGGTAAAATGTTCTCCTTCGAAAACATGCCCGAGGTGTGCCCCGCATGTTGTGCAGGTGATTTCCGTACGCTGTCCGTCGGCGTCGGGTGTGCGCCGCACTGCGCCGGGGATCTCATCGTCAAAGCTGGGCCAGCCGCAGCCGGAGTCGAACTTGTCCTCGGATTTATATAACGGTGCACCGCAGCTACGGCATACGTATGTTCCCGGAGCCTTTTCCTTCCAATAGCGACCAGAGAACGGCATCTCCGTCCCTTTATGGATGAGAACCCGCTCTTCTTCTGCTGTGAGGGGCGGCATGGGGGATTGATTGAACATGTGCGTGGTATCGTTTTTGCCGGGCAGACTCATGACGTGCTCCCTGGTTGGCTGTTTTGAAATGATGGAAATGTTTTCCGCCCCGGCCACAAGGCGCGGTGCAAGCAGGGCTGTAAACAGAAAAGCAAGGAGCAGGACGGTATGGGAAAAGATTGAATATCGTTCGGGCAGGGTGGACATATGTTGCTCCCTTGTTTTGTCATGTTAAGCCGGGAGAAGGGCAAGACAAGAGCGGTGGCATGATTTTTCGTCCTGCCGGCCGCTGGTGTTTCCGAATTGGGTTGATTATGATGGAAAGGAGCGTTGAGCGGGTTTCAACGTTGAAATACTCTGCTATGAGGTAATTCCATGGAAAATAAATTTGTTAAATGGTTGGATGTTCGCTGTGCTGATATCACAGAGCTGGAAGCGGAAGGGAAAGCGCTGCGCGAGGCGGGTGATGCGGAGGCCTTTCGTGAGGTCATGCGCAAAAAAGCGGCGCTGTTGGCGGGGATAGCAAAAGAAGGCGATCTGCATGTGGAGGATCTGCCAGAAAAACTGAAAGAAAAGGCGCGTCTGCGGTTGGCCCGTTTTACCGCGAGTGCGGAAAATGCCCTTGCGTTGGGTTCGGTGTTCTATATGAGCGCCTTGCTTTTTCCTGATAATCATCAGGAAGGGGAACCCAACGATTTGGAGCTGCTCCGGGATGAAATTCGGGCACAGGTCATGGCGGACATGTAACATTTTTCTATGGCTCTGTAACTTCAAAAACAGGCCGCCAAAATGGCGGCCTGTTTTTTTATGCAGGATTTTACATAGATTTAACAAAGTCAGGCCCGAAGATTTTATCTGAGCATTCTATACCATTCTCACATCCTGAAGGGATGGAACAACATATCGATTGTAACCAAACAGGAAAGAAGGAGAATGAGATGAACAAACTGGGAAAATACGTGCTGGCTTCTTTTGCTCTGGGCTCCATCGTGCTGAGCGGAGGATTCGCCAGAGCCGCTGATATTACCGTGCTTTCTCGTGAAGACGGCTCCGGTACGCGCGGCGCGTTTATCGAATTGTTCAAGATGGAAGAGAAAATCGACGGCAAGAAGGTTGATCTGACCACGGACAGCGCAGAAATCACCAATTCTACCTCCGTGATGATGGCCTCCGTGTCCGGCAACAAGAACGCCATTGGCTATATTTCTCTGGGATCGCTGAACGATTCCGTCAAGGCGTTGGCAGTGGACGGTGTGATGCCGTCAGCCGAGGGCATCAAGAACGGCACTTACAAAATTTCCCGCCCCTTCAACCTCGTGCTCAGTTCCAAGGCAGGAAATGTGGCGCAGGATTTTCTCCGTTTCATTCAGAGTAAAGAAGGCCAGGCCGTGGTGGAAAAGGCCGGTTACATTGGCGTAGGGCAGCCCCAGCCCTATGCCGGAGCCAAGCCTGCGGGGAAGGCCGTGGTCGCAGGTTCCTCGTCCGTGACGCCGCCTATGGAAAAGCTGAAGGAAGCCTATCTTAGGCTCAACCCCAATGCCACCATCGAAATCCAGATGAGCGACTCCACTACCGGTATGAACGCCGCGCGTGACGGCATCTGCGATATCGGCATGGCTTCCCGCGAACTCAAGGACAGCGAACTCAAGAATGGTCTCAATCCTGTGGTCATGGCTATGGACGGCATCGCGGTCATCGTGAACAAGGCCAACCCTGTCAATGGTCTGAGCAGCGAACAGGTCAAGAACGTGTTCACCGGCTCCGTCACCGACTGGTCCGCCTTTTCCGGCAACTAGGTCTGCCTGCCTCACCGAACTCCCTCATCAGGCCGCACTCGCGTTGAGCAAAAGGAAGGAGTGCCGGTGCCCCTTTCTCCCCCCTGTTCAACGCGAGCGCGGCCCAATGGGGGTAGGGAGGTCCGGAGGGGCAGAACCCCTCCGGTTCTAGAGGATAGGGCGGTATTCTCCATAAGGAAGCTTTGATGAAAAATGTTTCGGAATCGGTGATGCATGTGGTGTTCATGCTGACGGCGTGTGCCTCTATCGCGGCAGTGGCCCTCATCTGCATCTTCATGTTTACCGGAGGCGTACCAGCGCTGCTCAAGATAGGTCTGCCCGACTTTTTGTTTGGCCTGCGCTGGAAGCCGTTCAGTGAACTGTTTGGCATCTTTCCCATGATTGTGGGCAGTTTTTGCGTCACGGCAGGAGCTCTGGTCATGGGGGTGCCGCTGGGAGTGCTCACAGCGGTATTTCTTGTTTATTTTTGCCCTCGTCTGCTGCGTTCTCCCCTCAAACAGGTGGTAGACCTCATGGCGGGCATTCCTTCCATTGTCTACGGCTTTTTCGGCCTGGTGGTGCTGGTGCCTCTGATGCAGCATTTCGGAGGCAGCGGCAAGGGCATCCTGACGGCGTCCATCATTCTTGCGATTATGATTGTACCCACCATAGCCGGAGTGGCCGAAGCGGCCCTGCGGGCAGTACCCGCATCCTGGTACGAAGCCTCGCTGGCACTGGGCGCGAGCCACGAGCGCAGTGTCTTTTTCGTCATGATGCCCGGAGCGGCCTCAGGCATACTGGCCGGGGTCATTCTGGGCATGGGCCGTGCACTGGGGGAAACCATGGCAGTGATCATGGTGGCCGGAAATCAAGCCGTGCTTCCTTCCGGGCTTATGAGCGGTGTACGTACCCTGACTACCAATATTGTGCTGGAAATGGGCTATGCAGCCGACCTTCACCGGGAGGCGCTCATCGCCACGGCCGTGGTACTGTTCGTTTTCATCCTGATCATCAACTTGGCCTTTTCCGTAGTAAAGCGCGGCATGCTGCGGAAATTGGGCGCGTGAGGGACGGCGTATGACTCAGATTCAAACATGTAATGCAAGCGTCATGCAGGTGCAATCGCCCCCCCTACGCGCCCAGTTCGACCCGCTTTCTTTCTCTCTGCGGGCGCTGGTATGGCTTGCGGCCCTGCTGGTCGCGAGTGTGTTTGTATGGTTGGTGGGCTATATTGTGATCAAGGGATTTCCCTATCTTTCTCTCCGTTTGTTCGAGTGGGAGTATTCTTCGGAAAATGTTTCCATGCTGCCCGCCATTGTCGTTACTGTACTCATGGTCGTGTTGGCGTTGTTGTTCGCCGCTCCCGTGGGGATGGGAGCGGCGATTTATCTTGTGGAATATGCGCGGAGGGGGAACCGCCTCGTCTCTCTGGTGCGGCTGACCACGGAAAGCCTGGCAGGCATTCCTTCCATTGTTTACGGCCTGTTTGGTTTTCTGCTCTTTGTGGTGGCCTGCGGCATGGGGTTTTCCATTCTTGGCGGGGCGCTGACCCTGGCTGTCATGGTGTTGCCGATCATCATGCGTACTACGGAAGAGGCGCTCAAATCCGTACCGGACAACTGGCGCGAAGGGAGTTTCGCACTGGGAGCCGGACGTTTGCGCACAATTTTTTGTGTTGTTCTGCCTGCGGCCGTGCCGGGAATCCTTTCCGGCGTCATCCTGTCCATCGGACGTATCGTGGGGGAAAGTGCCGCGCTGCTCTACACTGCCGGAACCGTGGCCGCCATGCCGGAAAGTTTATTCTCCTCCGGGCGCACATTGTCGGTTCATATGTACGCGCTGCTTTCCGAAGGGCTGTATGTCAATGAGGCATATGCCACGGCGCTGGTTCTGCTGATTGTTGTATTGCTCATTAATTTCGCGTCGAGTGCCGTCGCCGCGCTGCTCGTTCGGGAGCGTTCATGAATACATTCGAGATACGGAATCTGAATTTGTGGTACGGGCAATTCAAAGCCCTTAAAAATATTTTTCTGGACATTCCATCTGGCGCGGTCACCGCCTTTATCGGCCCCTCGGGTTGCGGCAAGTCCACCTTGCTCAAGTGTTTGAATCGTATGAACGACCTGGTGGAAGGGTGCCGCATCGAAGGCAATATTCATCTGGACGGAGAGGGACATCCTGATGTGCGGGATATGGATCCCAATATTCTGCGCCGTCGGGTCGGCATGGTGTTCCAAAAACCCAATCCTTTTCCCATGAGCATTTATGACAATATTGCATACGGACCGCGCACGCACGGTGTGAAATCCCGCGTCAAACTGGATGAACTCGTGGAGGAATCCTTGCGGGGCGCAGCCCTGTGGGATGAAGTCAAGGACAGGCTGAAAAAGAGTGCGCTGGGGCTTTCCGGCGGGCAGCAGCAGCGCCTGTGCATCGCGCGTGCACTCGCTGTGGGGCCGGAGGTCTTGCTCATGGATGAACCTACCAGTGCGCTTGATCCCATTTCCACTTCGCGGATTGAGGATTTGGTGGGTGAACTGAAGAGCCGTTACACCATTGTCATTGTCACGCACAACATGCAGCAGGCAGTCCGTATTTCAGACAACACCGCGTTTTTCCTCCTCGGCGAGCTGGTCGAGGTCGGGCAGACCGAGAAAATTTTCTCCCAGCCGCAGGACAAACGCACCGAGGATTACATCACGGGGAGGTTCGGATGATGAGAAACCGGTTTGACGAGCAGCTCAACGAGCTGAACAGTGAAATGATCCGCATGGGCGCTTTGTGCGAGGAAGTCATTGCCCTCGCGGCAAAGGCGCTCGACGAGGGCGACCGCGCGCTTGCAAAGAAGGTCGCGCCGCTCGACACGCAGATCGATCAGAAAGAGCGCACCATTGAAACGCTCTGCCTGCGGCTTTTGCTCCAGCAGCAGCCTGTGGCGCGCGATCTGCGCCAGATTTCCGCCGCGCTCAAAATGATCACCGACATGGAGCGCATCGGAGACCAGGCGGAAGACATCGCCGAGATTGTCCTCTTCCTCGACGGAAGACCCAGCGAACACAACGGGCTTCTGCAGCAGATGGCGCGCGCCGCCATCACGATGGTCACGAACAGCGTCGACGCCTTTGTCAAGCGCGACACACACCTTGCCACGCAGGTTGTGCGCTCGGACGATACGGTCGACCGCTATTTTTCCGACATCAAGCAGTCGCTCATTACGAAAATTTCCGAGAACCCGGCAGACGGGGCGTATTTCCTCGACTGCCTGATGATTGCCAAATACTTTGAACGCATTGCCGACCACGCCGTGAACATTGCCCAATGGGTCATTTTCTCGGTGACCGGCGTCCATGAGGAGGGAGCAACATGATCTGGTGTGTGGAAGACGACGCCAGCATCCGCGACATTGAGGT
>JAEXGX010000395.1 GCA_023450535.1 Pseudomonadota bacterium
TCATTAAAGGAGCTCTGTGGGGGATGGGGGAACCCACCATTGGTCCGTACAAGCCCGGTACCTGGGTCTATAACGACGCCATCAGCCCCTATCCGTTCGACCCTGCCAGAGCCGCAGCGTTATTGGCGGAAGCAGGCTGGATTCCCGGCCCTGACGGTGTGTTGAACAAGGGCGGCATGCCTTTCCGTTTCACCCTTTTGGTCAATCAGGGTAATGGCGAGCGGGTCAAGGTTGCGACCATTTTGCAACAACAGCTCAAAGCTGTAGGCGTGCAGGTTTCCATACGTACTGTGGAATGGGCCGCCTTTATTAAGGAATTTGTCAATCCAGGCCGGTTTGACGCACTTATTTTAGCGTGGAACATTCTTGACGATCCTGATATCTTTGATGTGTGGCATTCTTCCGCCATTTCTGCCAATGGGCTCAACTTTGTGCATTATCGCAATACAGAGGTGGATAAACTGCTTGAAGAGGCCAGAGCTACGGCGGATCGGGCCCGGCGAAAGCGCCTGTATGATCGCTTTCAGGAAATTTTGCACGAGGATCAGCCGTATCTGTTTTTGTATGTGCCGTATGCTCTGCCCATGGTGCAGGCCAGATTTCGCGGAATAGCGCCGGCACCTGCCGGGATCACCTATAATTTTGATCGATGGTGGGTTCCCAAGGCTTTGCAACGATAGGGCATTCCAACTTTGAAATGTTCTCCGGGGGCAAGCGGAACGAGGCCCCGTTGTGAGGCCGGAGCCGCCGCAGTTCATTTGCGGCGTGGCCACCCGACGGATGGCCCACAGGGCGTACAGGCATGGACAGTAAAGCAACCTCCTGCTTCAGGCGTGAAAACTGTGGGCCAGAACATGGTGTCTCTGCCTATACAATTTTAATGCTGCATGGCTCTAAAAGGTGACGCATGAGCAATCTTCATACTCCGGATCTGACTCCCTCTCCGGCGCCATCGATTCCCCCCGCAACGGAACAGGAACGACAGCAGGCGAACAAGCGCGGCAGCATGCCGCAGGCCGATGAAATCGTCCATGCACTGCTGCACCACAATCCCGGCGCGGATGAAGCCATGATCCGCAAGGCCTATGACTATGCCGCAGCCGCTCACGCCGGGCAGATGCGGCTTTCGGGCGAACCGTACATGATGCACCCCGCCTCGGTGGCATTGACACTGGCCCAGATGGGCTTTGATGAGCACACCGTGGCGGCCGGGTTGCTGCATGACACAGTGGAGGATACCAGCGCATCCATCGATGAGTTGGAGGTGGAATTCGGGGAACAGGTCGCGGATATCGTCGACGGCGTGACAAAAATCAGCCAGATGACGTTCGACACCAAAGAGGAGGCTCAGGCTGAAAATATCCGCAAGATGATTCTGGCCATGTCGCACGACATTCGCGTACCCATCGTCAAACTGGCCGACCGTCAGCACAACATGCGGACGCTTCAGTTTCAGAAGCCGCACAAGCAGGTTTCCATCGCCCGTGAGACGATGGATATCTACGCTCCGCTTGCCAACCGCCTGGGGCTGCACCGGATCAAGTTGGAACTGGAAGATCTGAGCTTTCGTTATCTCAAGCCGGACGTGTATTCCCATATCACCAAATGGCTTGAAGACAACAAAATGGAGGAACGTCAGCTCATCTCCAAGGTCATTGCCAAGATCCAGGGCATTATGGAGGAAAACGGCATCCAGGGCCGGGTGTTCGGGCGCATCAAGCAGATTTACAGTATTTATCGCAAGATGCAGCAGCAGGGCGCTCCTCTGGATGAAATGCACGATATCATCGCTTTTCGGGTAATCGTGCCCGAGCTCAGGGACTGTTATGCCGTGCTCGGGCTTGTCCATGCCTTGTGGAAGCCTGTGCCGGGGCGCTTCAAGGACTATATTTCCATGCCCAAGGCCAACGGGTATCAGAGCTTGCACAGTACGGTCATCGGCCCGGAAGGCGAGCGGGTGGAAATTCAGATCCGTACGGAAGAAATGAACAACCTGGCCGAACATGGCGTGGCTTCTCACTGGATGTACAAGGAGCGCCACCACGCCATGGACATGCGGGACATGCCACAGTTTGAATGGCTGCGGGATCTGCTCGACCGCCAGCGGGATGAGGCGGATTCTCGCGAGTTCATGCAGTCCTTGCGCATGGATTTGTTCAAGGAAGAAGTGTATGTCTTCACTCCGCGCGGAGCGGTCAAACAGTTGCCCGAAGGGGCTACGCCGCTGGACTTCGCCTTTCTTATTCATACCGATGTCGGTTCGCATTGCGTGGGAGCGAAGATCAACGGCAAACTCATGCCCTTGTCCACCCCGCTTAAAAGCGGCGACACGATAGAGATCATCACGGACAAGAATCGTCTGCCCAGCCGTGATTGGCTTAAACTGGTCAAAACGGCCAAAGCGCGCAGCCGCATCCAGCATTACATCCGCACAGAGGAACGTACCCGTGCCGTTGAGCTTGGCAAGGACATGCTGGAGAAGGAAGGGCGCAAACTGAGCGTCAACGCGGTCAAAGCCGCCAAGGACGGCACGCTGCAACTCCTGTTGCCGGAATATTCCCTGAGCACTCTTGAGGATTTATACGCTGCTGTGGGATATGCGCGCCTGACGCCGCGCAAGGTGCTCAACCGCTTTTTTGCCCTGACCCTGCCGCATGAGGAAGAAACGCCCATTGCTCCCGTCCCCAAGGACACCCCTTCCAGAAAGGTGTCGGAAGGAATCACGATCCAGGGACTGGATGATACGCTTATCCATTTCGCACGCTGCTGCAATCCGGTTCCCGGGGATGCTGTGGTCGGCTTTATCAGCCGGGGACGCGGGGTGATTGTCCATACTCTCGACTGCCCCAACATGCAGAACCTGGAACCCGAACGGTTGATTTCCGTCAACTGGAATAACCAGGAAAGCAAGCCGTTTCCTGCGAAAATTCACCTTATCGGCAAGAATGAAAAGGGGTTGCTCGCTCAGCTCAGCAAAACCCTGTTTGAGCAGGACGTCAATATTGACACGCTTCAGGTTTATTCCATGGTGGATGGCCGCGCGGAAATGGACTTCACGGTCGAAGTTCGGGATGCCGTGCAGTTGTATCAGACCATTGAAAAGTTGCGGGGAATACCCGGCGTGATGGAAGTGTCGCGCGGGTCTTCCGACGATGAATAAAAGACAAAAGAAATAATAAGCCCGGGGAGATTATCTCCCCGGAGCCCTGTAATTATAACATAGTGTCATAACTGGGTGTGCAAGGCATACTACGGGGTGTCCCCCTCAAAGACTTTTTCATCAGTCTGTGAAATGCACCGTCATACGTTGTCGGTGCGTTTCATTTTTTACCCTTCCTTGCAAAAAGCGTGCAAAAAAACTTGCAGGGGAGTGTGCCTTGCCGTATGAAAGTCCGTCTGTGTTTCATTTTTTGGTAACGCGGCGCACAAATTTATTTTAAAGGGGAGAACCGTATGCACGAAGTCGACACGCCCGGCGTGGGAGCGATGAACCGGTTCCTGAACATGGTGGAAAAGGCGGGCAACAAGCTGCCCCATATTACCATGTTGTTCATTTACGCATTGATTTTTATCTGCCTGCTTTCCTTTGCACTTTCTTTCGTCACGTTCCACTACAAGCACCCGAATACAGGCGAGACGATTCAGGTGCTGAACATGCTGTCTGGGCCACAGCTGGTGGAACTGCTGGTGTCGTCGGTGAAGAATTTCATGAACTTCCCACCGCTCGGCATGACCATCGTGGCCACAATGGGTATCGGCATCGCTGAAGGCAGTGGTTTTATTCATGTCCTGCTGAAAAAACTGCTTGGCATCATCCCTGCCCGGGCGCTGACCCCCGCTGTGATCATGGTTTCCATTTTCTGTCACATTGTATCAGATTCTGCCTATGTGGTGCTGATGCCCGTTTCTGCGCTCATGTTCTATGCCAGCGGTCGGCACCCCTTGGCTGGCATCGCCTGTTCTTTCGCCGGGCTTGCGGGCGGCTTCACCGCCAGTTACACGCCTTCGATCATTGATCCCGTCATGCAAAGTTTCACGCAGGCTGCTGCACGCAGTATCGATCCCTCTTATTCGGTCAATGTGCTGTGCAACTATTTCTACGCTGTGGGCGGCACTTTTTTCGTCATTGCTGCCTGTTGGTTCGTGACTGATAAAATTGTCGAACCCCGCCTGAAAATGACCATGCCATTGGATGAAGGCCTGGAAAATGACCCGGATCTTCAGTTACATCCCGTCAGTGACATGGAAACCAGGGCCTTCCGCCGCGCTTGCCTGTCATGGGCGTTGCTCGGCCTCGCACTCGTTGTATTGTGCTGGCCAGAGAACTCTTTGCTGCGCGCTCCGGACGGCAGTCTTACCAGCCCCAAGGCTCCGATCATGCAGGCCATTGTGCCGCTGCTCTTTCTCTTTTTTGCCGTGCCGGGTCTGGTGTACGGCTTTACCGCAAAAACGTTCGACGGGGCCACGGCAGTCATCAAATCAATGGAAAATGTGCTGAAAATGCTGCTTTCCTTTTTGGTGTTCGCCTTTTTTGCTGCACAGTTCCTTTATGTGTTCGGAACCTCCAATCTGGGTACGTTGCTGGCCATTGCGGGTGCGGAGTTTTTGAAATCTCTGGCTATGCCCTCCGGTTTCACCTTGTTCGGGATTATCCTGTTGACCGGTTTTCTGAATATCTTCATCACCTCGGCCACGTCCAAGTGGGCCATTCTGTCCACTATTTTCGTACCCATGTTGATGATGCTGGGCATTTCTCCCGAGTTGACCCAGGCTGCCTTCCGTGTGAGCGATTCCGCCGTGAATGTTTCCACGCCGCTCTTTCCTTTTTATCCTCTGCTCATCATGTACTGCCAGAAGTACGCCAAGTCTACGGGCGTGGGTACGCTGTGCTCGATGATGCTGCCCTATACGGTGGCGTTGCTGCTGGTGCTGACGGTTGTTTTGTATGTCTACTGGGGTATCGGCATTCCGCTCGGTTTTGACAGCGGCTATGTCTATCCTCCGGCTTACTGATTTTTTTCGGAGCTATTATCATGAATCAGGATTATACGCGTAAACTGACAGAGCGTTTCATGCGTTATGTCGCTGTAAATACCCAGAGTGATGGAGCGGCGGGCCGGGTACCTAGCACTCCGGGCCAGTTCGAGCTGGCCCGCATGTTGGCCGAGGAACTGGAAAACATGGGGCTTGAGTATGTCCATGTAGATGAACATGCCATTGTGACGGCTACGCTGGCCGCGAATATACAAGGCGCTCCGCGCATCGGGTTCGTTGCCCACTTGGATACGGTCGATGTGGCACTTTCTCCGGAAGTACATCCTCAGGTGCTGCATTTTGACGGCGGGGATATCTGCCTCAACCATGAAAGGGATATCTGGATGCGGGTGGCGGAACATCCCGAGCTTTTGCCCTACAAGGGGCAGGACATCATCTTTACAGACGGAACCAGCGTGCTCGGTGCGGATAATAAGGCCGCGATTGCCAACGTCATGACCATGCTGGAGATTATGCTTGCGGAAAAGACTTCGCACGGTGAAATCCGTGTAGCCTTTGTGCCGGACGAAGAAGTAGGGCTGTGGGGTTCCAAGTTGCTTGACCTGGAGCGTTTTAACGTTGATTTTGCCTATACTATCGACTGCTGCGCAGTAGGCGAACTGGTTTATGAAACGTTCAACGCCGGTACGGTTATCTTCGAGATCGACGGTGTGACGGCACATCCCATGTCGGCCAAGAACGTATTGGTCAACCCTCTGCTGGTGGCTGCGGATATCATGGCTGGATTCGATCGCGGACAGACTCCCGAGCATACCGAAGGCAAGGAGGGGTACTGGTGGTTTATCGGGATGGAATCCAATCCCAGTCATGCCACGTTGCGTATGCATATCCGTGATTTCGACAAAGAAAACTACGAGGCGCGCAAAAAATATGTGGGCGAGGTGGCGGAATATGTCCGCGCGCGTCACCCCAAGGCGAAAATCACCTGGAATGTGGAAGATGTCTACGGCAATATCAGTAATACCCTTGGAGATGGGGATCGTTACCCCATCGCGCTGATGTATGAGGCCGTCAAGGAATTGGGCATCACTCCCAACACCATAGCCATGCGCGGCGGCACTGACGGTTCGGCCCTGTCCGCGCGCGGGCTGGTGACGCCCAATTATTTCACAGGTGCGTTGAACTTCCACTCTTATGCGGAGTTTCTGCCCCTTCCCTCGTTCCGCAAGTCTCTGGAAATGACGCTCAAAATTCTGGAACTGGCGGCACAGGGTAGATAATATCCTTAAAGCCTGCGGGGCGCTGCCTTTCCGCTCTGCCCGCATGGGACTTAACGCCCCTTGCCCCCTATTTAAACGCGCTCGCGTCAGGCAAGACAAGGTGCTGATGGCACCCCTTTCCTTGCCTGACACGAGCGCCGCCTTGTTATAGGGGGGGATTATTCCTTCCCCCCGACGGGGGGAAGAGCCCCATAAACAGGCCTTGCAGGTTTTGGACATCTTCATAGATTCTTCAGCTTGACGAGCGGCAAATGGGGAAGTAACTTTTCTACACTTGCCGCTCGTTTTGCGTGTGCGGACGAGCTTCATGCCCGAGGCCAGGCAGAGCCTGGCATGAAGAATGGCCCGGACGGGGTGTGCCGTCAGAATTTCCTTCTGCAAGGAGCCTTTATTATGAATCGTCTGTTTTTCTCCCTGGCCGCGCTCGTGGTCGGGGCGTCTCTGGCTGTGACCGCTCAGGCTGCTTCTGACACCACGCTGGATACCTTCAAAGGACAGAAGGGCACTCTGGATATCGCGGGCGGCACCGCCCATATTCCAGTGATGAAAAAAGCCGCTCAGGCCATCATGGAAAGCAATCCCGATATCCGCATCACGGTTGCGGGCGGAGGTTCGGGCGTGGGCGTACAGAAAGTGGGGGAAGGGCTTGTCCAGATCGGTAATACCGGCCGCGCGCTGAAAGATTCCGAGATTGAAAAATACGGCCTTAAAACGTTCCCCTTTGCCATTGACGGAGTAGCCATTGTAGTCAATCCGGCCAATCCTGTTTCGGCCATGACCAGGCAGCAGCTCAAAGACGTGTTTGCCGGCAAGATCACCAACTGGAAGGAACTGGGTGGCAAAGACGCCTCTATTTCCCTTTATGTGCGCGAAGACGGCAGTGGTACAAGGGAGACCTTTGAAGAACGCGCTCTCGACAAGGGAACATCCGTACAGAGCGCCAATGTGGTCAATTCCAACGGTTCCATGAAGACCACGATTGCTCAGGACAAGAACGCCATCGGGTATGTGGGGATTGGGCATCTCGATTCCAGCATCAAGGGCATTACCCTCGACGGCATGGTTCCCTCGCAGGAAAACGCTTCCAATGGCACGTACAAAGTGACGCGTCTTCTGTATATGAACACCAAAGGCGATCCGCAGGGGCTGACAGCGCTGTTCATCGACTACATTTATTCTCCTGATGGAAAGCAGTTCATCGCGTCCTCCGGCTACATCCCGCTGGATAAGTAACGTTCTTCCATGAAAGCGTCATCCTCCGTTTTTACGGAAGAGGGCGGCATATCCGAACACGATCCCGCCCGGAGCGTACTGCGCTTCGCGGCGGGAATTGCCGTATTCGGCATTCTGCTGCTCTTTCTCATGATCGTCGCGTTTGCCCTGCCGGTCTTCACAGATCAGAGCCCGGGAGGGCCTTTTTCTCTAGTCTGGTCTCCGGGGCAGGGACACTTCGGTATCCTGCCCATGATCGCCGGGAGCCTTGTGCTGGCACTTTCGGCGCTGATTCTCGGCTGGCCGTTGGGGCTGGCGCTGTGCTGCTGGCTGTATTGTCCCGCCGCCGGACAATCCCGTGCCGCGTTTCTGGCCCGAAATCTTGTAGGTGCGCTGGTGCGGTTCATGACGGCCATTCCCACTGTTGTGTACGGATTTGCCGCTGTTTTCCTGCTGACGCCTTTTGTACGCGCAGCTTTTGGAGGTACCGGATTCTGCTGGCTGAGCGCCGCCTTCATGCTGGCTATATTAATTCTTCCCACCATTGTCCTGCTGCTTTCCGCAGGTATTGCTCCGCGTCTGGATCGTCTTTTACCCAGCGGTTTGGCGCTTGGTTTTACCCGTCTGGATCTGGTATGGCTTTTCGTTCTACCGGGCGCGAAAAAGACACTGGTATCCTCTCTCGTCCTCGGATTCGGGCGTGCTGTGGGCGATACGCTCATCCCTCTCATGCTGGCGGGCAACGCTCCCCAAATTCCCCACAGCTATTCCTCCAGTTTGCGTACGCTCACCGCGCACATGGCCATGGTCACTTCCAATGAAGTAGGGGGAGCAGCCTACAACTCCCTGTTCGTAGCCGGGGCGCTGCTTTTGTTGGTTAATGCGCTTGTCAGCCTGGGCGTCCGCAAGTTGGAAAAGGCTTCTCGCAAGGAAAACGGAAAGGGCAGGCAGGGTGGCGAGTAGGTCGCGGTTTATCTCTGCTGTCGCCATTCGTAAACCGCAAACACGCGGCAACGGCTGCCGTGCCGTAAAAGAGCCTTTTTCGTGTAATTATGAGAAAGAATCCTCGCAACTATACATTTTAGTCCACTCATCCTGAAGGGGGAGGTTATGAAACGTCCGTTTTCCTTGCGCCTGTTCCGGGTACTTGTCGGGATTGCGCCGGTTCTGCTGACGCTTTGTGTAGGTGCGCTGATCGGCTATCTTGTCTGGCGAGGTGCACCCACTCTGGGGCGTTCGCTGTTTTTCGGCAACACTCCGGTATGGGAGGCGCTGACGGGAATGCGCTCCGTCTGGGACGGTATTTGGCCTGCCTGTGCGGGAACCCTGTGTCTGGTGGTACTGACGCTGATTCTGGCTATTTTTCCCGGTGTTGGTTGTGGCCTCTATCTGGCGGAGTACGCTTCGCCCGTGCAGAGGAACCGTATCGGCCGGGCTGTGGACATGCTGGCGGGGATGCCGTCTATCGTCATGGGTTTGTTTGGTTTTTCGCTGATTCTGCTGCTGCGGCACAGCGTCGCACCAAAGGCAAATATCGGCCTTTTGCTGGCCGCTTCCTGTCTTGCTCTTTTAGTTTTGCCTGTACTCATCGCGACAACGCGCGAAGCCGTGGAGGCCGTACCGGACAATCTGAGGCTCGCGGCCTCTGCTCTTGGCATGACGCCCGCGCAACGTCTGCGCCATGTTCTTTTGCCCGCTTCTGCCCGCGGAATAGGGGGGGGAATGGTGCTGGCCCTGGGGCGAGCGGCTGAGGATACCGCCGTGATCATGTTCACCGGTGTTGTTGCCAACGCTGGTTTGCCTGCAGGATTGAGCGACAAATTTGAATCCCTGTCTTTTCATATTTACTATACGGCGGCACAGTATCAGGATCAGCAGGAGTTGCTGCGGGGGTTTGGCGCGGCTCTGGTTTTGCTGGGTATTTCAGTGAGCCTGCTCTTTGCCGCCCGGCTTCTGGAAAACGGATACCGCCGCCGCTGGCGGGGAGGCAAGCGATGAAGACGGCCGTATTGCTGGAAAATGTGAGAGTTTCCTTTGATGGGCAGGATGTGGTGCGCGGGGTGAATGCGTGCTTGCCTGACAAAGGGATATCCGTCATTGTGGGCCGGTCAGGGTGCGGTAAGACAACGCTTTTGCGCGCATTGAACCGTCTTAATGAGGAGCTGCCCGGTTGCCGGACCTCAGGAAGGGTTGAACTGGATCTCGGTGCGGGGCTGGAAGCCATATATCCCGCTCCCGGCGTGAGAACGCGCCCTGTTCCGGACTTGCGCCGTTTGGTAGGTATGGTATTCCAGAGTCCCAACGTCTTCCCAGTGTCTGTGTTCCGTAATATCGCCATTCCACTCCTGACCGTAGCGGAATGCCCGAAATCCGAGCTTGCAGATCGTGTACGGAATACCCTTGAGAATGTCGGATTGTGGAAGGAAGTGGGGCAGAGACTGGATACGCCTGCAGAACTTCTTTCCGGCGGACAACAGCAGCGGCTCTGTCTGGCGCGCGCTTTGGCTCTGGACCCCGCTATACTGCTGCTGGACGAGCCCACCGCTTCGCTTGATGTGCATGCCACAGCTGAGGTGGAAGAGTTACTGCAAAATCTTGGGACGCAGTACCCCCTGGTTATGGTTTCCCACAGCCTGAGGCAGGCTTTGCGTTTGGGAAAGCTGCTGCTTGTGTTGGAGAATGGCCGTGTGGCACACAGACTGGAGGACGTCGCGGGTATAACCGAGGGCGACCTCGGAGTGTTATTGGGCCTTTCATAGGAAAGTGTGTTGAGAGAGGGGGGGATTATGCACGGACTAACAC
>JAEXGX010000066.1 GCA_023450535.1 Pseudomonadota bacterium
GCCAGTTCCACGAAGCCGAGCATGTCCTCATGCCCGTCCGCAAGGTTTTCACGCAGAAAATCCATGGCCGGAGCGCAGCTCTCAAGATTGGCAGGGAGAAGAATCCGGGGCAAGAGACACCTCCTTGGGCGGAATGCGGACGCCGTCAGCTCCGCAACGCGCGGAGAGCTTCCTCGCGGGAACCGCACACGGTGAGCATGGCGTTGAAGCCGGAAATGCGGAACACCTCGGCGGCCATGGGTTGCAGGGAACAGAAGGCCAGTCTGCCGGATGCGGCCTTGATCGACTTGACAAGGCCGAGTATGCCGCGCAGGCCGGCGGAACTGATATATTCCAGATCCGCCATATCAACGATGACCCGATTCTTTCCCTGTGCCAGCAATGCCCGCGCCGCGCTTTCAAATTCCGGCGTGGTGGTGGCGTCCATCCGGCCGGCAAGCGCCAGAATATCAATGCCGTCCTGTTCCGTCGCCCTGATTTCCATAAAACCTCCGACCCGGCGCTACTGATAGCTGAGCAGCAGCCCCTGGCTGATTTTCAACCAGCCGTCCAGCGTGACAAAAAGCAGCAGCTTGAACGGCAAAGAGATGGTCATGGGCGATACCATCATCATGCCCATGGCCAACAGAATGTTGGAAACAATAAGGTCTATGGCCACGAAAGGCAAATAGAGCAGGAATCCAATCTGGAAGGCGCGGGTAAGTTCGGTGATGGTGAACGCAGGCACCAGAATGAGCATATTGTCTTTGGTAATGGTCTGCTGGCGGCTGGCTGGCCAGATCCGCTGAGCCGTCCCCATGAAGGCCTTAAGTACCGCCGGATCGGTATTTTTTTCCAGAAAATGCCGGAGCGGCGGCGAAATTTCCTTTGCCACGCCCATCAGTTCCTGCGGCGTGGGGCTGTCGCTCAAGCGCTGTTTTTCCAGCAGCTCCATGGTTTCCATAGCCATGGGGGCCATGATGAACACGGTGAGAATCATGGCCAGTCCATTCATGACCATAGCGGGCGGAACCTGCTGCACGCCAAGGGCATTACGCACCAGACTGGTCACCACCACAATTTTCACATAGGACGTGACCAACATGAGCATAAACGGAGCCAGGCCCAGCAGAGCCAGGCCCAGGATGAGATACAGCGGGTTGATCCCGGCAATGCCCATGCTAGTTTCCTTTCGCCTGACTTTCGGCCGCCGGGCTTTCAACGTTTGCAAAGCTGTCCGTGGTTTCGTCCCCGGCGAAAGCCACGCCGGTAATCTGCACGCCGGGTATGCCGCCCACGTCCACCAACCGCCCCTTGGCCGCAACACGGCCGCCTATCCGCAAAAAGACGGGCACGGAAGATACGTCTCCGCTCAAGGCAAAAGTGTAGCCCGGGACAATCGCCGCCACTTCTTCCACCCGCAGGCTGAGGCTGGCGAGTTCAAAGGTAACGGGCAACTCCAACGCGGCAATGGCGTCCCTGTCCAGAAGAGGGGTGCCGCCAGCGGCCTTTTCGGAAACTTCAGCGTATTCGGAGACGGACTCGGTCATGGTTACCTCGCTTGAATCGGAAGGTTCCCCCTGCGGGGCCTGTGAGGAAGGGGTGGAAGGAAGCGTCGTATCCGGCCCCAGTACGGACAGAACGCCATTTTCCAGACGGCAGGCCAAAGCCGCGCCGCCGGGCAGGAACAGGCGCGGGGTTTCAGGCGTCCAGCGCTCGGGCAAAAGAACATCGCCCGGAACAAGGGCGGCAGCCTCTTTGGGCGGCAAACTCATCCTGCCGACTTCGACGGGACAGCGCAGCACAGCGTCCGGCAATGCCCCCGCCGCATCCCGGACGACGCGAAGAGGCAGCGCCTCCAGCCGTTCCAGCACAAAACGGGCCGCCTGTTCATTATTCCAGAACAGCCTCAGATATATGCATTCCCCGCCCGGCAGCGTGAGTGTCAACGGCAGGGGCTCAGACCATGTGGTTTCCGGACCGGGCGCGGAACTGAATTTCACCTCACAGGCAAGCCAGCGGGCCAGACTGTCCAGCGCGGGCCTGAACAGACGTTCCAGCACGGCAAGGCTCAACGGTTCGGGCAGGGCGGAAAAATCATTCCCGCAGGAAGCAGTGCCCCCCCGCCATGCCGCAAGTTCCGGACGCAGGGCCAGGGGTTCAAGAGAAGAAAACTCCAGCTTCCACGTCGAATCTCCGGTCAGGAAATACAGGGTAGCAGCAGGCGAAAAAGGAACCGGGCTTTCCAGCGCCGCCGCCTTATCGTTCAAATCCACACGGCAACGTGCAGCAGACTCAACCCCGCTGTCCGCCATGAACTCACGGGACAGCGCACGGGAAATCAAAGCGTTGAGCAATCTGGCTCGCAAAGGAAGCAAGGAGGGAAGAGAAGGGGGGGGATGCATCATCAAAAATTCCTTTTCGGAAACGCTTTAATCAGCGTTTCCCTGCGGTCTTGCGGAGCAAGACCGCCCGCAAGCCGCGAATAGGGAATATTTACTTTTCCCGTTAAATGAGCGGCTTGGCATGCATTTCTCAAAGAGGCTTCTGCCTCTTTGGGCATGGAGCTGATTTATTCTCAGAATAAATCAGCGGTTCCTTTCAGGAAAAATAACACCGGAAAGAGCCCGGCCGCAAGCCCGGAGCAGCCCTTACGCCTCGCCATACAGGCCATCAAGCCCGCGCGAGCGCCGTTGGGCGTCCCCTTCATTGCCGCCGCTTGCGTCACTGCCTCGCGTCACTTCCACCCGCACGTTCTCGCCACTGCGTTCCAGCGCCGCCTGGAGGGAATCCCGTGCGCCGACGGCGGTCTGGAATGCCCCGGCATCCGCGCAAGAAAGCCGCACAAAGAGCTGGCCATCCGGCGCGCGGGAAAGGCTCAGTTCCGCTCCGGACAATACGCCATCGCCCAGGGTAATGCGTACTTCGGGGTTGCCCTTGCCCGGTTCAGAAACCAGGATGCGATCCACCAGTTTGTCCACCAGGTCAGCCATGTCGCCGGAGGGAGAAGAGGCCGTCTGGACAGGAACCGTCGCATTCTGCATACCGCCCATACGCCCGCCGAACAGACTTTCCATGAGCGAAGAAGACGAAGGTGCGGTAAAATCGCCCTTTGCGCCTTTTTCGGAATCATGCTCCATAGCCTTTTCAAATTTTTCCTTTGAGGCAGAATCCGGCGCGTGCCCCGCCCTGCCCTTTTCCGTTTGCACGCGGGAATCCGCCTGCTGCAGATGCTGCGTATTAATTTCCATGCCCATGGAAAACCTCCTGTCTCCAAGTGCCAACCATATTGTACCTGAACATGCCGCGTATGGGACACTATACAAATTTCATGCCGTCAGCTTTCATCACTTTGCCCGGCGGGAGCCTTAAATTCTTCCATTTCCAAATCTTCCTGACGTTCGGCTTCCTTTTTGGCCTCGGCCATCCAGATATCCCGATGCGCCTCAATTTTCGCCGCTTCCTTGCGGGCCAATGCCACGGCATCCCGCGCGGCAGCTAATTCCCGCTCTTTTTGTGCGGCAATTTTCTCCGCATCGGTCACGGCCTGGGCGCGCTCCTGTTCGCCTTCCGCCAGAGCTCCCAGTGATGCTCTGAATTCAGCCACATCCTCCAAGCTCATGTTCTCGCCCATAATCGCATCGTAGCGGCGGTTTTCCTCTTCCGGCCTCCAGATCCTATAGCGTTCCAATTCCTCTTTCCGCTTCTTCACCTCGTCCCATGCTTCCGCAAGGCGGCGCTCCGCCGCGCGGGCCTCATTCTTCGCAGCCTCCTCGCGAAAGTAGCGCACGGTAAGCAGCGATTGCAGAGGGTAAGAGGGCATCGCCATGAACATATCCTTGTGAAGGAAATAAACACAGGAGAGAGCTTATGCCGAGGGCGGCCGGGGACAGCAAAGGGCTTCCATCCCACAAGCTCTCATACGGCACGCGCGCCTCCGGCGCTTATTGAATAACCTTTTTCAACGCTTCGAGCGTATCTTCAAAGCTGCTCTTTTCATCCAGGCCCTGCCGGAGAAAGGTATTAACCGCCTGAATGTGGGAGAGCGCGAAATCCGCCTCGGCATCCGCGCCTTTCTTGTATTCTCCAATCTGTACCAGCAGCTCCACTTCCGCGTATTTTGCCAGGATCTTGCGCAGAGCCTGAGCAGCCTTCTTGTGTTCCTTGTCTACAATGGCGTTCATCACGCGGCTGACGCTGGCCTGCACGTCAATGGCCGGGTAGTGGTTGGCTGAAGCCAGCTTGCGCGACAGCACAATATGCCCGTCCAGAATGGATCGCGTTTCGTCCGCGATGGGTTCGGTCATGTCGTCGCCTTCCACCAGCACCGTATACAAGGCCGTAATGGACCCCTTGTCGGAATTGCCCGCCCGTTCCATAAGTTTGGGCAATTCAGAAAATACGGAAGGCGGAAAACCGCGTCTGGTGGGGGGTTCCCCCGCCGCCAGACCGATCTCTCGCTGGGCGCGGCCAAAGCGGGTGACCGAGTCCATCATCAACAGCACGCTTTTGCCCTGATCCCGAAAATACTCGGAAATAGCCGTGGCGGTATACGCCGCCTTGAGCCGCTCCATAGATGAACGGTCAGAGGTGGACACTACCAGCACGGCCTTTTCACGTCCTTCCGGGCCGATATCGTGTTCAATAAATTCCCGCACTTCGCGCCCGCGTTCGCCAATCAACGCCAGCACACAGACATCTGCAGTACAGCCCTTGAGAATACTGGACAGCAGAGTGGATTTGCCGCCCCCGGCCGCTGCGAAGATGCCCATGCGCTGCCCCTCCCCGCAGGTGAGCACGCCGTCAATGACGCGCAACCCCAGCGAGATGGGACGGCAGATAATTTTGCGGGTCATGGGGTTAGGGGCTTCGGCAAAAATAGGATAGTGTGTTCTGGTCTTAATCGCCGGGCCGCCGTCCATGGGCTGCCCCAGACCGTCCACTACCCGGCCAAGCAGTTCGTTGCCCACGGGGATGGACAAAATCTCCCCGGTAGGAATGACTTCCGTGGCCGGAGAAATACCCTGCATGGAACCAAGGGGAGAAAGCAGGGCCACATTCTTGACAAAGCCCACCACTTCAGCCTTGAGCGTCCATTCCTCCCACTGGTTGCGCAGAATGCACAATTCCCCGACCTTCACGCCCGGCACAACCGCACGGATGATGGTGCCCACCACCTGTTCCACGCGGCCCCGGATCTCCACAGGGTTGACGTCCCGCACGGCTTCTTCGAGAAGTTCGCCGATATACTCGAAGGCCATGGCTCAACTCTCCTTGATCTTGCCCGCCAGCGCATTTTCTATGGCCTTGAGCTGCGTTTCCAGCCCGGCGTCCACCACGCCCAGCTCACTTTCCAAAATGCAGTCCCCCGGCTTCATACGCGGGTCGGCAGAGACATCCAGAAAGCTCACCCCGCCCGGCGCAGACGCGATCATGGCGGCCAACTCCCGGCGCACGGCAGTTTCATCGGCTGGGCAGATGCGAATCAGCACCTTCTGCTGACTACGCACGGAAACCAGAGCAGCCCGCACTACGCGCACAATACGTTCCCGGTCGTCCAGCTCGCCGATGATCTTGCGCACGGCAGAACTTACCACCTTGACCAGAGTTTCTTCAATATTTTCAATATATTCAACAGCCTGCATGGCCGTTTCCATCATTTTCTCCGCCTGCTCCATGCGGCCTTCCATGACGCCGTCCTCATAGCCCTCGCGTTTGCGCGCCTCATAGGCATCTTCAGCTTCAGCACGAATGGCCTCCGCCCTTTCGCGCGCAACGGCAAGCAACGCCCCCGCCTCAAGCAGGCGGGAATAGTCATCAGCGCGGAGTACGCGCACGCCGGGAGCGGGCAGGACGGCATCCCCTGTCAGTCGAAACATGGTGCCCATGACGGCGCAACCTCCTTGAGCAGCAATTTTTTCAGCGCAATCCAGACTTCACGGACTTCCGCCTCACTGAAGGCGGGCACTTCCCTTCCCTCAGGCAAGGGGGGCAGAGCAAGAAACACCCGTTTCGCAAGTTCTTCGGGCCAGCGTGCCGCAACAAGCCGCGTGGCCATGCTTCCGTGCAGAGCACAGCGCTCCGCCAGCGGAAACGAAAGATCCAACTGCGCAAATAGCCGCCGCACAGTGCCTAGCTGATATTGGCCGCGGCACAGAGCATAACGGTACAAGTCTTCACCAATGCCGGCGCGCAGATTCAACAATTCTTCGCGGCGCAAAACGCGCGCGATCTCCGGCGCGTGCAGGGCCACGCCCGCGACAAGCGAAAGAGCAGCCAGCGTTTCCGCATCCAGCAGGGCAAGGCGGCGCGATTCTTCCGCATAGTCCCAAAATCCGGCGTCCCGCGCATCTTGACCGCTCCGGGCCGAAACAGAAGTCTCAGCCAGCCATGAAAGAAGTGAAGCTGCACCTTCACCAAACAGATCCATGAATTTCCCAACATATGGCGCGGCAGGACAGGACGCGGGCAAAGAAGAAGGCACAGGCCGGGAATTAGCCCGAAGCATGGCCTCCCACAGCAAAGGGCGGGATGCCAGCGCGTCCGCGAAAAAGCCCTTATTCATCAGGCCGCCCCATCTTTGCCACTGTCAGCGCCGCCTTTACGCTTTGCGGCAGCGCGGCGGAACAGCAGCCACACACCGCCGCCCGTGCCCACCAGAATCAAGGACAAGGCCAACACCTGAAGAATAAGGGCGGGAGTAAGCGCGCCCGGCGAGAACAGGGACGACAAAACCGGACGCTTTTCCGGCACGGTTACGCTTTCGCGCACCGGCACCAGCATGACGCTGACGTTATCGTATTTGAGCGAGGCTACCGCGGAAGCGGTCAGTTCCCGGATTTCCGGCACGAGGTTGATTACCGGAGAATCGGGTGTGTGGCGCAGAAACACAGCGGCGGAAGGATCTACCTTGACGTTGTTGACCGGATCATTGACTCCCAGCACCACATGCACCCGGGCCGTAAGCACCCCGTCGATGCGCGAGAAAGTATCGGCCAGCTCTTGCGAAAGAGCGTAGGCCATGCGCGCCTGCTCTTCGGATGAGGATGAAATCATGCTGTCTCCGCCGAATACTTCCCCCATATTCTTGAAGGATTCACGCGGAAGGCTGTTTTCCTTGAGCACCTGAAGTGCCAGCACGAGCTGCTCGTCCTCTACGGAAAGCGTATAACCATTCTTGCCCGCAGAAATTTTTTCCGCCGCTATGCCTCGCCGCAGCAGGGTGGAGAGCATCTGATTGGCCTGCTCTTCAGACAGGCCGGTGTACATTTCCACCCTGCAGCCGGCAAGAAGCGCAACGAACGACAGAATCAGCCAAAAACGGACAGCGAAGGAACGCAACATGTAGTACCCCTGTAAAAGACAACTCTGCGGGAAACGATTGGCACGGCAGTCGTATCAGCCTCAGGATATTCCAGTGCTCCCGAATCAGGCGGCCAGCATGAATTTTCTCCACTCAGCCCTGCTGGCGCAACACGCTTTCCATACCCTGGGACGCGTTCTGCGATGTTTTAAGGCCCGCCTGCATCTGCACTTTGAGCATACCCACCAAATACTGTACCCGAAACAGAGCTTCCGGTCCGATGGATGCCCCGGGGCGGGAAAACTCTTCCAGCAGGCGTCCCAGCTCCCGTACTGGGCTTTCCGCGCGGGGAGCTTCCACGCGAAACAACGAATTTTCCGGAGCAGCCCCTTGCTCGCCAGCATGCACCGCGTCAGGAACTTCTACCGCTTCCGGCCGCTGCCCCACGCCCTCACTCTGTTCCGCAGCGTTCACGCCAACAGGAGCAGGAGCCTCGCCGGACGTCACACCGGGAACATCTTTTTCAGATCCAGAAACACGAAGCTCCCTTCCGTCAGGCGGAGGCACGCTTTCCGCCGGACCGGGCAGGAGAGGCTCCGCCAAATCCGCAGTGGGCGGGGCAAAATCAGCGTTCCCGGACTCAATCGCAACGCCGCCTGCCTCTTCGGCTGGTTCGGCCATGGCCTCTTCAAAAGCACGCACCACCTCGTCGGACGGAGAGCCGGAAGGGCCGTTGCCCCCTGTTCCGCTCCCTGCCCATTCACCCAGTTTTTCCAGGGCTTCCATGAGGCGGGAGGTGCTTTGCGCCACTTCTGCGATCACGATCAACTCTCTGTGTTAGAGCCGGGCAGCATTAAAATCACGCATGCCAGGACACGAGTTCTGGTCTGTGGGTTTTAAGCGTTCAACAGCGCGCCTCAGGCTACTTCCATGATCGCGCGGGCCATGTCGGCCGCAGCGCAGTCCTGCGGAATACGGGCAAAAATCTGTTCCGCCTCATCCTTGCGCCCGGCGAGCATGTGCGAAAGCCCAAGCATGGCCAGGGCGTCGGCGTCTGCCGGATTCGCAGCAAGCACCTTGTCCAGAATGAGTTGAGCGCCGTCAAAGTCGTCCACCACCACATGGGTAAAGGCCAGTCCCACAAGCGCTGGAGCAAAGTCCGGCTTGAGTGCGAGCACACCGGAGAAAATAGTTCTGGCATCCTTCACCAGTCCTTTCTGGCAGGCAAGATTGCCGAGATCCAGCAAACGGGCGATCTGTCGTTCGGAAAACATAGACTCTCCTTGTATGCATTCAAGCCAAGGCTGCTGGCAAAATCTGCAGCGGCGAAAACCCTCTTTGAGGGTTTTCGAGAGGCTGCTGATAACGTCTGCAGCACCAAAAATCAGGAGCAGGTCGCGGCTTTGCTGTGCCGTAAGCGACTGATTTTTGTGCCTTTCCGTCAAGACGTTTTGCGGCTTAGACGGCGCAAACTCCGCAAAGCGGGGTTTGTCATCATTCTGTCGAAAACCCTCAAAGAGGGTTTTCGATTATCTGACCACATAAACGGGAGAATTAGCCCGTTCTCTGGGCCAGAGACTTCAGCATATCTTGAATGCTCTTGGTCACCGAAGAAATGGTTTCCAGCTTGGCATTATACTGCCCCATGGCAAATTGCATTTCAAGCAACTGGGTCTGATCAATCTCGCCACTTGCGCTGATCGTTTCCATCTTCTTTTGCAGGGCCGCCCCATCCTCGGCCAACCCCTTGGTCGCATTCTGAAAAAGCTGCCCTACGTCGATACCGCTTGAACTTCCTATATTCATGGCTCACTCCTGTTGAACGGCCGCTGTTTTCCGATCTGGTCCGCCTAACGATTCAGTGCGTCATGTACACGCCCGGCCACCTCGTCGGCACACTCCACCGCAGCAAGTGCCTGCCTTGCCACAGCCATTTCATCCGCTGTCATGCCGGAGTCCATGACGCGCTTCACTACCGCTTTCATTTCAAACATTTCTTCGCGTATCTGTTTGAGCTGGTAGCCGGAGGGATCTTCCGCCAGCGCGTCAAAAGCCGATTCCATTTCCATCATTGGGAACCTCGCAATCTGTAAGTGAATACCTGATCGCCCCGCCGCAGCATGAGCGTTTTGGTGCTGATGCTTTCCAACGTGCAGCCTCCGGGAAGCAACGCCCCCTCAAACAACCGTCTGCCATCCGCCGTGGTAACGAAACGCATGGGAGACATGGTGACTCCCGTTACCCGCAGACCGCCCAGCGGATCAAATCCATCCTTTCCGTCTCCCTTTGCTGCCGCGAGCAAGGGCCCAGAAGAGGACAAGGCCGAAAGTTCAGCCTCCGGCATGCCGGAAGGTATATACCCCGTCCCCGTCTCGGAAGCCGACAGAACAGGAGAGGTTACAGAGGAACCATACAACGGCACCCCAAAGCGCTCTTCCACCTTACGCCGGATGGCAAGCAGGGTTTGCGCGTCTTCAGGCCGGAAAACACCTGCGAAATCCACCCGCCCGGGGAGATAGATCACGCGAATGGCGGCAAGCCCGGCCTTCTTCAGCTCCTCATCAAGCACGGGGGCAAGCTCCTTCTCGTGCACGATGCGCCGCTCTTCCGCAGGCAGCCCCTTTACCTCGCTCGTCAGCGCGGAAAAGGCCGCTGCTTCCAGCGCCGCATCCTTCATGTAAGCGGCTACGGTCAAACGCGATAACGTGCCCTCTTCCGTGATGCCCACCTCGGGATGAAAGCCCCGGATGCCCAGTGAACTGCGCACGGCGCGCAGGATATCCTCCCGGACGCCGACCTCAAGATACACGGGAAAATGCAAAGCGCGTGCCATGTCGCGCAGTCGGAGCATGGCCGCGTCGTCCGCCACAGAGCCGCGCACTTCCACACCGGGGTCCCGCAAGGTCACCGCCAGGCCGGAAATCCCGGCATCCGCCAGATATCGTTCCACAATGGCCGGATATTGCGGCGGTTGCAGCGCAGGGGGGGTCAATGCCACGGACATGGCGGCCAGTATGACGGCCAAAAAAAACAGCAGAATAAAACGCACGCGCAGGCTGGATTTTTTTTTCACAGGAGCGGGCAGCGACATCTCCACAATGGCGTCAGCGGAAGAAACGCTTAAAATGTTGCCACCCTCCTGCGCGACGCGACTCTCCTCTGCGGCAACTTCGTTGACTGCGGACGGAGTGTTTTGCGTCTTGTCGTCTGGAATCGCCTCCGGAACACTCTGTACGTTTGTTTCCGGCCCTATAGGAAGCTGCTCCGCGTCCGGCAGGTTCCAGGCAAAGCAGGTCCGCCCCAGATACCAGCCGCTTCCTGCTTCAGGCGTGAGGCGGGGAGTCTGCTCGCCCGGTTCGGGAGGAACAATTTCCTTTCCTCCCTGCAGGCGCACGTTCCCATCGAGCGGAGAAAGTGTGACGGATATTGTTCCAGAAGGTTTGTCAGCGGAAATTTCCAACAATGCATGGCGGGGAGCCAGATCTTTCAGGATGATGTCGCAGGAATCATCCGAACCCAAAAGCCACTTTTCCTCTTCCAGCTCCAGGCGGGCGCCAAGATGAGGACCGGAAAACACGTACAGCGCTACTGCGGGCGCGTTATCCCTGTCCCCCAGACTCACAGTACACCTCCGCTTGCAGAAGAGGCCGAAGATGGCACGGAGGGGGCGGGGGAACTCACCGGCGAGACCGTGAAAAGCGGTGCCGGAGCAGAGCTTACGGGTTCCGTAGTCGTAAATGATGATGAAGGAGGCGTCGCGGGAGCCAGTTCTGCGCGCCGTGCGCAGCCGCCCACAGGCTGAGCCAGAGGGGCACGCTCCTCATAATCCGCCTGGGTCGGAGTGCGGCTGAAACGCGGATCATCGACGCGAGCCGGAATTTCCGGCGTCCTGTCCATACGCACCACACGCGGCGTGATCAGAATGAGCCGCTCCATGCGCTGGTGCTTCTTGCCGCTGGAACCGAACAATCCGCCCAGCACGGGAATATTTTTCAAACCGGGAATGCCGGAATCGTTGTCGCTTTGCGTCTCGAAATAGTAGCCGCCGATGAGCAGGCTCTGCCCTTCGCTCACAATGGCCTGGGTATTGATTTTTGTCTGTTTGATGGGCGCGAGCTTGTTGGTGTCCACAGAGAATGTCTCGGACCCATCGTCCCGGTCATCCTGTACGCTGACCATAAGTTTGATGGTGTCGGGCAAACCGTGTTCGCCCGGAATGATATGCGGCGTGACCTTGAGCACCGTGCCGGAATCAACCTTGAACAGATCAGTGGCATCCTTGCCCGCCACAGGGATATAATAGGTGCTGGTATTTTCCAGCGAGGCCTGCACGTTGTCCATGGTCAGCACGGAAGGCTTGCCCAGTACGCGGGCCTGGCCGTCCTCTTCCAAGGCATTAACACGCGCCAGAAAATAGTCCGTCCCGTGGGAATACAGTGTGGAAAAGGAAAGCCCGGCGTCGGAGGCCGCTCCGGCTGAAGGGAAGATACCCTGCGCCGCACTGCCGCCGCCGCTGCCGCCGCCGCTCACATTTCCGCCAAAACTTCCCGCTCCAGAGTAGTTGATGCCCAAATCACGAGAAAAATTACTGTCAATATCCACAATTGCGGCGTGAATCTCCACCAGATCGACCGGCTTATCCAGATCTGCGATAACCTTGGCGTAATAGCTCATACGGTATTCGGCATCCGTCACCAGCACGGCGTTGACGCGCGGATCAGCGATGACGCTCGGCCCGGCCGCTTCCGGTTGCGGGGCATTGCGCCCCGGCGCGGAGGCTGCTCCTCCCGTGCTTCCCGCATCTTGCGCCTTGCCTACCGAAGCCATACCCTGCCCGAGCAGCCTTTCCTGAGTTGAAGGCAAGACGGAAACGCCCGAAGAGGCCACAGGTGCTCCCGAAACCATGGCGCGCAGAATACTGGCCACGCCGGGGATGGTCACCACGGCGTCCATGCTGTTGACGCTCATGTCTTCCGCCCAGGCATAGCGAAGGGGGAAAACGCGCATGACGGTTCTTCCGCCCTGAGCAGCCTCAAACGCGGCCATGGCCTCCCGCAACTGCTCCACGTACAGAGGCGGCCCGCTGACGGACAGCAAATTCTGGGAGCTCAGCACTTCAACCGGCAATTGCGGAGAAATCATGGATGCGGCGCGGAACATGTCAAGCAACGCGGAAGCGGAAACCGTAGCAGGCGCAAGGAAAGCACGCGTGTTCTCCCGCTCCTGCCAGAAGGTCACCGTTTGCCCCTGCGTATACCAGAGTACCCCGAACGCCGAACGCATGCCCTCAAGAAATTCCTGCGGCGGCACCTGATCAAAACGGCCACTCACCTCGCCGACAAGCGCCGGGCTGCATATCGAGCCATAGCCCTCGGCACGGGCGAAATCCGCCAGAACGGAGCAGATACCTTCATTTTCAGCATAGTGGGAAAAGGGCTGTCGGAAAGGAATTCTGCTACCGGACGCACAAAAACCTTCTGCCGTAAAAAGCCAGCAGAAGACGCACAGAAAAAAAACACAGAAACGAGCAAGTCCATTCTTCAATAGATGCCCCCAGGAAACATGCCCGGCATGCCGAAAAACGATCGTTCTTCACCGTGTTCTCTCTGCCCCCCGCCGGAAGCGTCCTTCCACCAGGCAAGATCGTTGAGGAAACTTCTCACGGCGGAATTAAACACGTCCTGTGCGGCGGTCAGTTCCGCCGCGCGGTACAGAATGAGCTTGTCGCCGGAAACGGGAACAGACTTCAGCAGGCTTTGCCCCGGCCTTTCCAGCGCGACGATGGAGGCGCGGGTACGGCAGATTCCGGCCTGACGCTTTGCCACTGTGCGCAACATTTCTTCCCGATCCGGGCCGGAAGCGGGTACATCCGCGACTTCCGCACGCATAATACAAAGACGGTCATCTGGAGAAAACAGGATAAAGTCCAGACCTTTTTCCAGACGGAAATGGTATGCTCCGTCTTCGTCCCGCTGCGTTTTTTTCCATCCGGCAAGGGAGACCAAAGAGGTGACAATGTTGTCCAGAAGGGCCATGTCTGCTCCTGTTGTTTCAGCATCCGCAGGCTATGCGCATTAGGGCGGAAAAGTCAATGCTTTTGGCGACAAATCCCGCTCTCACAGTGTTTGCGCTGTCAGCGGCGAATTTTTATAAACACCCGCCGCTGACGGAAAGGGCAAAGGCCATGATATATTTCACCCGAGAATTTTAGTTCTGGTCTGATTCATGTTGGCCTGCATGGCGTTCATGAAGTCCAGCGACTTGGCGATCAGATCCTTCATGGCGTCGTTGGTCTGCTTGGTCTGCTCCATCATGGTACGGATTTTTTCCTGCTCGGCTTCCAGCCGTTTGGCATCGGCGGACTGTATGCCCTGAGCGTAGTCTCCGCCCGCAGTAATAATGGAACCAGTCGAAGAGATCATGGTGCTGATGGATTGCGCGACTGCGGCCGTAAGCTGTGAATCCGCACCTGCGCCCGCCTTGAAATTCAGCTTGCCCGTATCCGATCTGCCCACGCCGCTTGCGGCCACCCCTATGCTGGCGGCCCCGGCGGCCATGTTCACCACGGCCCCGGCCACAGCGCAGGCGAATTTCTGCATCGCGCCCTTTTCAATCTTGTCCGCCTGATCCATCATCAGGCCGGCGATCTGCGTACCTTGAGACTGAATGAGGCTGCGGTTGGTACGCCGCTGCTCCGACGCGTCCTGCAAAATAAGGCTGGCGAACACCGCGCCGGGGCTGGGCAAGCCCACCCAGTCACTCGGTTTGGGCATGGCGTTTGTGGACGGAGCAGCCAGTTCAGGCAGGCTTGCCCTCACCTGCCCAAGAGCGGCGGAAAAATCCTTCCCCGCCTGAATGGCAGACAGCAAGGCGGTGTCCACCTCGCTGGAGGAAACATTCCGGGCCTGGGCCTGTTCCACCAAAGCATTGTACTGAACGGAATTAAATCCCGTAACATCCTGTATATTCATGAGGATTCCTCTTCTTCGGCATGAGAGCAGTTCAACATTGAAATGCTCCAGCCGTCATTCAAGCCATGGCGGGACTGCCGGAAAGGATGGCGACATTGGTCTGTGCCCCTTCCTGCACGATATCGGAAACCTGCTGCAAAGTTTGTTCAGAGCGCTGCATCATTTCCTTGAGATGTTCGATATCCAGATCATTTGCCATGGCGATTTTTTCAAGAATAGCCTGAAGACGCTTCTGCTGGGCCTGCAGGAAGCTCATATCCTTTTCATTTTCCGCAGAAGCTATGGCCGTGGCACTCTGGGCAATGGTATTCACGCCGCCCGCGATAGTAGCAACGCGCGCGGTCATGCTGGCAACTTTCTGGATCGTGTCTGCCGTCTTGGAGGCAGCAGTGGCGGCAGTCTGTGCAGTTTCCGTCGCGGCAGTCGCTGCGGTTGTCGCCGCACTCGTGCCAGTCTGTGCGGCCTTGGCCGCTCCGCCCGCCGCGCCTGCCCCGCAACTGGCTACAACCAGAGCGATCGAAGTAAGCAGATCCACGGCGAACTTGGTCCAGGTGATGGCTTCTTCACTTGCTCCGGCCGCTTCCATAATCTTGCCGGTAATGAACGCGGGGCTGAACCCCACCTTTCCCTCCGTGGCTTCTTCTGTAATCGAACTGGCCAACAGCACCATGGCTGTCACGCCCACGGCGATGAGCGCCGCGCCGGAGCCGCCTGCCGCCATCCCCACGGCGCCCGCCGCGATCATGGCCACGGAGGCTATGGCAGCTATAACCATGCCAATGATTTTGAACGCTTTGAGAAAACCGTCGAGTACCCCCTGAGACTTGGACTTCTCCAGCTGTTCCTGAATGGACTTGAGCTTTTCCTCATTAGCTTCGGCGCGTTCCTGCGCGCGCGCCTGCAGGCTGGCCGTACCTGCCTTGGTCTCGGTGCGGCGCTGTTCCATGCCCACGGCATCCATCAGGGTTTCCAGAGAAAGCCCCCCCATGGAAAGCCCGCCCACAAAGGACCCCGTGTTGGAACTTCCCGCCTTGGGAGCCGGAAGCTCCGGCAACAGTGTGGAGAAAGATTTCGTTACGCTCTCAAGCAGCGCCTTGACGCTTTCCTGCGAACCGGGGACGGTCGTTCCACCCTGCGCCTTCACCTGCGCAATCGCAAGCTCGGCCAGCGCGGTGAAATCCATGACGCCGCCTGTCTGTGTTCCCTGAATGGTAGTACTCATCGCCTACTCCTTGGTCTGCGCCAGAGAGGCCAGCAGGGCGCGGATGCGCTCATGGCAGGCCTTATGCGCAGGGTCAGCCTCGTCGCCAAGACCCAGCGCGGCACGGAAGGATGCGGCGGCGTTCTCGCCGTCGCCCATTTTCAGGTAGCACACGCCCCCATAATAGAATGGCGTGGGATCCTTGAGCGCCCCGGCCACGCCCGCCATACCGTAGGTATCAATAGCCAGCTGGTACTCTTCGCGAGCCTGAAGGCATCCTGCCAGCCCCATCCAGAAGCGGGGGTCGTCGCCGCCATACATGCACAGCCCGCGGAACATGGTTTCCGCGTCCTTGTAGTTGCCCGCCTTGTACAGATTATAGGCGTAGGCATACCCGGACTCCAGGGCGTCCTTGCTGATGTTGAATACGTCCGCCAGGGTTGCGCCCTTTTCCAGGGCGGAACGTACGTCGTCAAATTCTTCTTCCGTAAACCCCGCAGCTTTGGCCATGTCCAGCATGGCGGCCCGGATCTCTGTTTCCTGTTCGACGGTCTGGGTCATGACGGCTCCTGAAATTATATGGTTAGTATTGTCGGAGTAAAAAACTATTGACCACGAGCAAGGCTGGTGAGCGTCTGGTTGGAATTGGAAATCTGCGTGTTTGCACCCTGCAGATAGGAGTTGTACTGGCCCATGTAGTCCTGAATGTACACCATCTGCTGCTGCGTATCTGTCCCCAGTTGTTCAAGGCGGGATTCCAGGGAAGTGATGAGAACATCCCACTGCTCTTCCCGCTGCAGATGATCATTCAGTGCATTATCCATGGCCAGATTATGCTAGTCCACATAATCCACCATTTCCTGGGACATGGCGGACCACTTTTTTCCTTTTTGTATGGTTTCCGTCCTGTCCTCGCGGATAATCTCCCCCTTGTCGTCATACATAATCTTGCCGTTTTCATCGCGCTTGGCAACATTTGTGTATGTAACCGTCGAGCTTTCCGTGGCTTCCGTAGTATTGGCTTTTTTGTCCCGCGCCTCGTTCAAAAGCGAGGAAACAAGCTTCTGTTCTTCCTGCGACTTGGCGATAGAATCCATCCTGTCCATGGCCTGGGTCTTTGCCGTTTCTGCCAGCTCAAGCTGAAGCTTGGCGAACATCAGTTGAAGGCTGGAGCTGGGTCCGAGATCAACATTGCTGACTGCTGAGGTAGCATTGAGATTAACTTGGCTCATATGAATGCGCTCCGTTTCTCTTATCGTTACTGCCCGCGCGCCAGACTGGTGAGGGTTTGGTTCGAATTGGAGATCTGCGTATTCGCTCCCTGCAGGTACGAGTTATACTGCCCCATATAGTCCTGAATATATACCATCTGCTGCTGCGTATCTGTCCCCAGTTGTTCAAGGCGGGATTCCAGCGCGGTGATAGCAACATCCCACTCTTCCTCGCTGTGAGAGTAGTTATTACCGGTACTGTCATAGGCAAGGCCATGCAGATCCATATAATCCACCATTTCCTGGCTCATAAAAGTGGCCTTGTTACCTTTTGGCACTACATCTGTAATTGTTTTTTCATAGATAATATTCCCCTTGTCATCAACCATGACATTGCCGCTGGAATCCTTCTTGGGAACATTAATACTCGTTGTTTTTTCTTTGTCATCACCTACGCCACTTTTTGCATCGGCCTTGGCCTGCCGCGCTTCATTCAGAAGCGAGGAAACAAGCTTCTGTTCTTCCTGCGACTTGGCAATAGAATCCATCCTGTCCATGGCCTGGGTCTTTGCCGTTTCTGACAGTTCAAGCTGAAGCTTGGCAAACATCAGTTGAAGGCTGGAGCTGGGTCCGAGATCAATATTGCTGACTGCTGAGGTAGAATTGAGATTAACTTGGCTCATATGAATGCGCTCCGTTTTTTTATTGCTACTGCCCGCGCGCCAAGCTGGTGAGGGTCTGGTTGGAATTGGATATCTGCGTGTTCGCGCCTTGCAGATAGGAGTTGTACTGGCCCATATAGTCCTGAATATACACCATCTGCTGCTGCGTATCTGTTCCCAGTTGCTCAAGGCGGGATTCCAGCGCAGTGATAGCAACGTCCCACTCGTCCTCACTGTGCATGTGGTCACTTCCGGTCTTGTCATAGGCAAGACCGTGCTCGTCCATATACTTCACCATGTCATTGCTCATGGGGTTATACGTCTTCCCCTCAGGCGCGGTTTCCGTGTACGAGCCGGTGACCTTTCCATCCTTGTCGTACGTGTAGTATGTAGTAGTGATGTCTTTACTGTTTCCGTTCTTGGCATCAGCCTTGGACTGCCGTGCCTCATTCAGAAGCTGGGAAACCAGCTTCTGTTCCTCCTGAGAGGAGGCAATGGCGTCCATTTTGTCCATGGCCTGAGTTTTCGCCGTTTCCGCCAACTCAAGCTGAAGCTTGGCAAACATAAGCTGAAGGCTGGAGCTGGGTCCGAGATCAGTGGAAGAAATGGAAGATACTCCAGAATTGCCGTTTATCGCCTGTGTCATACGCGCTTTTTCTCCTTTTCGGAGGAAAAAGATTCCTCTAAAAATAACATAACTATAAAAACAGACTCCATCTCATCAAACTACAGGCGCACTACGCCCCGTCGCCCTGCGCCGGGCATAGCACCGGACGAAACCTTTGCAGGGCTGCTCTGTGCAGCGCGCGCTTCACCAGCACGTTTGGCCTCGGCCATGGCTTCCTCTGCCTGCTTGCGCAGTTCAGGGGAAAGCTTCGTCATATCCGTTTTTTCACCGCCTTCTTCAGGCAGTCCGGCCTGCTTGCGTAACACCTTTTCCTGAGCTTCAAGGCGGGAGAATTCTTCCTTAACTGCGGCAAAGGCTTCTATCTGCTTGTTCATGTCCTGTTCAGTGAAGGCCATACCAAACTCCTTGTTGAGTGAAGCCATGCACTTTGCTGCATGACGCAAATTGATAAGCACAAAACGTGCCAAAAACAAAACACCCTGAAAAATAAGGAGAAAACAAAACAGCACCCATTCTTTGCCAAAAAAATTGGCGGCAAAGTCTTACAAAAAACATTTTGAGGTATTTTATAAGAACAATTCCATGCCCACAAGAAAAAAGGGGAACACGCCTGAAAATTTTTCACGATTTCTGTAATCACGGTATACCGCGACCGAAAAGAGGAACCCTTGCCGTCCCGGAAGGCGCATGATAATTTTCAGGAAAGAAATTTCCCTCATTTCGGCACGATTCTGGCAATGCTTCCCGAAACGGGAATTGCCCGCCAACCTTTTTGGGAATCTGGAGCCATTACATGTCCATTGATTTTTCCATTCAGCAGCAAGGCGTTTCCGCACAGCAGAGCTTGGGGTTCTCCGCGTCGTCTGCTGCCGTGGGCTCGCTGTTCGGCAATGCGGCGGCGGTGGTGGAATCGCCCATGTCGCTTCTGGCCGACGCTGCTGAAGAGCTGACCTTCGCCGCCGACACCACGGACGATTTCGAGCTGGACGAGCGCAAGGAACGCGACGAAATCGACGAGGCCATGGAGGAGCGGGTCAAGAAGTATCAGGAGCTGATGCGCGAAAGCGGCGAGGCCGAACAGGTCAACCAGCTCAAGGACGCCATCCGCGCCCGCGAGGGCCGGGAACACGCCCTGCGCCAGGCGCGGCAACGTTTCCCCGATCCTTCTGACGCATGGGCCGCGCTGAAGCAAATCCGCGACGAGCTTGCGGGCGACGCCCCCGCCGAAACCCTGCGCGGCGTGGACGAGGCTCTGGCGGAACTGGAGGCGGCGGAAGGCCCGGCCATCCGCTCCGGTATCTGCGGGGCGCTGAACGCAAAAGGCTTTGATTCCCTGGGTGCGCCTTCCGAACTCGGCGCGCTGTACCGGGGCGCGGTATGCGATTTTGCCGACGTCAACGCTCTTTACTCCCATATTCAGGAACATTACGGCAACGACTTCGAGGCCGCACTGGATTTTCTGTACAAAGCGCTGGCCAGCGACATGGCCGCCGACGTGCCCAGCATGGAAAAGACCCATCTGGAACATGTCAACGCGGGCTTCGGGGAACTGCGTTCGCTCCAGAGCGCACGCAGCCTGTGCGCAAAGCTGCTGGAGCGCTGGGCTGCCGTGCATGACGTGAAAGACTGCCCTCTTGACGATATGGCTCTGCTCGGCAAGGTTGTGGCCCTGCGCAAGGAGCATTTCATCAGCGGTACGCAGATTGCCCGGCTGGCGGACGAGGCCAAGGCCCCGGACATCGAGCGCAAGGTCTTATTCCTTCAGGAATTACTCAATACCACACGTACCTTCGCACCCTCGCTCTTTGACGGAAACGAGGGGCGTATGAAAGTGCTTAACGCCGTGCAGGACGCCGTAGACGCCGCCATTGCGGAAGAAGACGCCTGGCTGGCAAGCCAGGAGTAACGCCAGGAAGTTTACAGGGGAGGCTCTGCCTCCCCAAACCCCTCCGGCAGGGGCATAATGCCCCTGCACCCGTATCAGGG
>JAEXGX010000093.1 GCA_023450535.1 Pseudomonadota bacterium
GTACTGGGCCGAGGTATAGGCGGTGATGCCCGCACGCTCGCGGCCCAACACCAAGGCGGCAGTATCGCGGGCGGTATGCCCTTCATTGTCGGTCACGCCGGGGCGAAACCCCACCTCGATCACAAAGTCCGCCGGGCGCCCGTCAAATTTCGGGGTCATCGGCGCAAGGGAAGCCTGCTGGAGCACGGGATCATGCAGGGCCGCGCCGTCCACCAATGTGCGTACCTCTTCGGGGTTTACGCCCTTCAGGGTGAAGACCTTGATCACACGGGCACTGTCCACGGACAGGCCGAGCGCCTCGCGGATTTCCGCAGCGACACGGCGGCCAACGGCATCGTCATGACGGGGATGAACTCCTGTTTCCACACGAAAAAGCTGCTGCATGGACGATATCCTGACGTTTTTGCCTGTCCTTCAGGCGTGACGAAAAAATGGAATTTAACATATTAATGCCCGAACGCCAAGACGCCTCTACACCCGCCTCCTCGGCAGGGGCACGAGATGAACCATCATTGGTCATGACGTAAAGGCATACTCCCACGACTTTTTCTTCCGGGGCGCAGTGCTCGTCTTTTATTTTTCCCGGTCGCGAATAAAAGGAATCACTTCACGCAATATGTTCAGCTCCGGCCCTGCGGGCAACAGGGCCAGACAGTCTTTCGCCCTGCGCAGATACTCGTCCGCAAGGGCACGCGTGGCCGCGTCGTGGCCGCGTTCGCGTATGCGCGCGGCGATACGCGAAATCTCCTCATCACTGAACGAAGCGGAAGTGAATTTTTGCGTGAAGTCGGCGCGGTCGGCTTCGTCCAGTTCGCGAACATAGCGCATGACCGGCGGAGTGAATTTTCCTTCGCGCAGATCACCGCCGCAAGGTTTGCCGGTAATGTCGGAAGCGGCGAAGTCCAGCGCGTCGTCCACCATCTGGAAGGCGATGCCCGCGTAAAGTCCGAAATCGGACAACGCCTCCACCTGTCTTTCTTCCGCTCCTGCGTATAACGCACCCAGGCGGCAGGACGCGCGCAGCAACCAGCCGGTCTTGCCCATAATTACATTAATATAGTCGTCCTCGCTGTGGGAAAGCGAGCCCTGAAGGGCAATTTCATGCGCTTCTCCGGCAACGGTGCGCATCATGGCGTCGGATACGCATTCCACCATGTCCGTCCGCCCGAATACCGTCACCTCACAATCCGCCAGGGCAAGCATAGCATCCCCGGCCAGCAGGGCGGGGCGCAGGCCGAAACAAGTATGCGCAGATGACCTGCCCCGCCGGGTGTCCGCCTCGTCCAGAATATCGTCATGCAGCAGTGAAGCTGCGTGTATCATTTCCGGCACGGCGCAAAGCCGGTACAGATCAGAGTCATCACGGCCCAGCAGACGGGCCGAAGTCAATGTCAGCAGAGGACGCAGCCTTTTTCCCCCCGCAAGCAGCACATACGCGCCTATTTCCCGCACCGGGGCGGGCAAAAGCCCGACGGCCTTCTCCAAGGCATGATGAACGCGCGGACGCTCTTCTTCAAACAGACGGATCAGCGACAAATCCTGCTCTCGCATCAGGGTGGCTCCTCACCCGCGCCACGCGGGTTTTTTCAGACTTAACTGTTCCCCCTAAAGGCAACCCGTCATTTTTGAGCGAAAAGCCTCCGGGGCGCAAGCATTTTCCCGCTCATGAATACTTTCCGCAACGGGAAATTCGCTTTCCCGCTTTACAAAGCGCCCCTGTCCCCGTTAACTTGCACCGCATGTCGGTATCTTCCGGCGCGGCCGGTTGAAGACAAACTCCGCTTCGCGGAGCTTTCGCCGTCTGAGCCGCCAAGGCAGCTTGACGGAAAGGCGCAAAAATCAGTCGCTTTACGACGCGGCAAAGCCACGACCTGTTCCTCATTTTTGGTCGCATTGACTTTGTCAACGCTCTCTCATGCCGGTATCTTCCGGCGTAACTTTTTTCGACGGGAAACCATGCACTTCAACGCTGCTTTCTTTTTTGCCGCTCTGGCCCTTGCTCTGGTGCTGGAGGGTCTGCCCTGGGTTCTGGCTCCGGGCCGCACACGGGAAAGCCTGCGCCTCCTGCTCGATCTCCCGCCCCAAGCCCTGCGGGCAGGTGGTGCGGCGCTGATTGCGCTGGGTATTCTGGCCGCCACTCTGGGTATCTACCTCAGGAGCTGATAAAATGCAGGAAACAACGGGAGCATTAATCCTCGCGGCAGGCAAGGGCACACGCATGCCTTCCCCCCGTCCCAAGGCGCTCCAGACACTGCTGGGCGAAAGTATGCTCGCACTGGTGCTGGAAGAAACAACGAAACTCTCCGGCCTTGTTGGCATATGGACGCTGGTCGGCCATCAGGCCGAACTCGTGCGTGCGGAAGCGGAACGCGCTGCCGCCGCCCTGCCGCCTGCCCGCGCGGATCTGCCCGTGTTCTGCCTGGAACAGCGCCAACAGCTTGGCACGGGGCACGCGTTGATGACTGCCCTGCCCGAGATGACCGGACAGGCATCATTCCAGCGCCTGCTTGTGCTCAACGGCGACGTCCCTCTGCTCTCTGCCGCCATCTTGTCCCACTTCATACATGAAGCAGAAAATTGCGACCTTGCCTTCCTTTCCCTCGAACTCCCCGAACCAGGCGCATACGGCCGTGTGGTACGCGACGGTGGAGGCCGCGTCCGGGCTATCGTGGAAGCCAAAGACTACGACCCCGCCCTGCACGGGGCAGACCCGCACGAAATCAACTCCGGCATCTATCTCATCCGGCGCGAGGCGGCGGAACGCCTGCTGCCCCTCCTGTCCAACAATAACCGGAGCGGGGAATACTATATCACGGATCTGGTCAAGCTCGCGGCAGATCAGGGGCTTGACGTAAGAGGCGTACTCTCCTCTTCAGGAGAAGGCGCCGAAGCGCTGCTTGGCGCGAATACCCCGGCTGAACTGGCGGCTGCCGAAAGCCTGCTGCAAAAGCGCCGGATACAAGAAATGCTGGAAGCTGGCGTCATCCTGCATGCCCCGGAAAGCATCCGGGTCAGCCCCTTGGTTGAGCTTGAAGCAGGAGCGGAACTCACCGGGCCGTGCGAAGTTTCGGGCCGTAGCATCATCCGGCACGGCGCGGCCATCGCCTCCCATTGCGTAATCCGCAACGCCGTTATCGGCGAGGGCTGCCGCGTTCATTCCTTCTGCCACATTGAAGACGCCCGAATGGAAGCCCGCTGCCTTGTGGGGCCTTACGCCAGACTGCGCCCCGGCGCGGTGCTGGAGGAAGACGCACACATGGGCAATTTTGTGGAGATGAAAAAGGCCCGGCTGGGCAAAGGCTCCAAGGCCAACCATCTCAGTTACCTCGGCGATGCAGAAGTGGGGCCCGGTGTGAATATCGGGGCGGGCACCATAACCTGCAACTATGACGGAACCCATAAACACCGCACTATCATCGGCGCGGGGAGCTTCATCGGCAGTAACACGGCCCTGGTGGCACCTGTGGAACTGGGAGAGAACACCCTGGTGGGAGCAGGTTCGGTCATCACCCGTAATGTAAATGACGGCGAACTTGCCGTGGCCCGGAGCAGACAGGTCAATCTGTCCCGAAAAAAATAATTGTCTTCCAGCTTGATGACAAAACCGGCATTCGCGGAATTGGCGGAAAGATTCGAAAAATAACCGTGTTGCAACCGTTTTCCCACATCGTTCCCGCGATGGGGAAAGCCCTTTTCAGACAGCCTTTGATCAACTGACGTTAAGGCAAGCCGCAACCCGGACCTGTTTTTCAAGGCTGACGGCGTTATAAACTGCCTCTTGTCTTCTTTCCTACTTTATGGAGACGCAATGACGGGCCAGTTCTTTACCACGAGAGTTCTTCCTTCCCGCCGCAAAGCCCCGCTTTCCAGGCTCTTTACCTCAGCGACGCTATGCTCCCTGACCATGTTTTTACTCTGTTCCGCCCTCCCCGCTGCGGCAGAACGTTGTGTGCGGGTGGGATATTTTCCGTTTTACGGGCTCAACGACTACGACGCGCGCGGCAATATGCGCGGCTACGGTTACGACTACCTTCAGCAACTGGCGCGTTACGCGGGCTGGCGCTATGAATTCGTGACCTCTGCGCAGGAAGTGGACGAAAACGGCGTTCCCACGGGAAGATTACGGGCTCTCACCTATACCGACTGTCTGAACATGCTGGAAAAAGGGGAAATCGACCTGCTCGGCACTGTACGCAAAACGCCGGAGCGGGAACAGCGTTTTGCCTTTCCTGTACGCGACAGCGGCATGAGTTTCGGAATTCTGACCGTACGCGATGAACCATCTTCTCTTCTTGAGGATATTCATTCCCAGAAAGCTCTCACTATAGGAACACTGAAAAGCAGTTCACACAACGAAGAATTCAAAAACTACTGTACGAAACAGGGCTTCCGAAATATCCAGTACCGTGAATACGACACGCAAGACAGCATGTGGCGCGCCCTGCATGAAACCCGGGAAGTCGATGCACTGCTCTCCTGTTCCCTGCGCAAGGCTGCCGGAGAGCGCGTTGTGTTGCGTTTTGACGCTTCCGCTCATTATTTTATCGTCAACCGGAATAACCAGGAACTTCTGGATGAACTGAACGAGGCGCAGGAGGAACTTGCCCTCCATGACTGGAGCCTGAAAGACAGGCTGTACAACAAGTATTGCCGTGAGGCCTATGAAAGCGTTCCGGCATTTACCGAACAGGAAAAAAGCTTTATGGCCGCGCACGCTCCTGTCCGCGTCGCCTGCAATATTAACCATGAACCGTATCAGTTTTTTGCGCGAGACAAGCTTTCCGGCGTTCTTCCTGCCCTGCTCAGGCACATCGAAAAGCAAAGCGGCCTGCGCTTTGAATTTCTGCCTGCGGCCTCCCAGGCGGAAGCTCTGGAGATGGTGCTCAATGGGCGGGCCGAGATCATTTCCGGCGTGGCGCGTAACACTTCAGTTCAGGGTATACGCCAAACCACCCCCTATATGGTTAACACTATCAGCGCGCTGTGCCGCTCCGACCGCATAGACCCCTACAACAGCCAGAATACCGTCGCACTGGTGAAAAACGGCGTCATTCCCTCCTTCATCAGCTACGAGAAAAACAAACTGCACTTTTTCGATACTGCGCTCCAGTGCATCCAGGCTGTGGATGCAGGCAAGGCCGACCTGACTTTTCTGGATCGCGAACGTGCCTATTTTTATCTGACCGCGTATAATTTCAGCGGACTCACCCTGCGGCGCGTGCCGGACGAAGACTACGCCCTGGGCCTTGGCGTGGGAGAGCAATGCGCTCCCGAACTGTACAGCCTCCTGAACAAGACTGTCGCCAACCTGCCGCCCCGTCTGGTGGATCAGCTTATTGACGAAGCGCTTCTTGACGCGCACCCCCCCGCTTCGCTGAGCGACTGGGTTTATCAGAATTTTACTCTGGCCACGATATTGCTCTTCCTGCTTTTCAGCCTGTTCTTCGCCTGCGTGTATTACTGGCTTGCAAACCGCGCCCGGAAACTGCGCACAACGCTGCTGATGAAAAAGAATCGGGAACTGATCCGGGCCACACGCCGCGCCAAAATGGCGGACGAAGCCAAAAGCGCCTTTCTCGCGCGCATGTCCCATGACATTCGAACCCCGCTCAATGCCATTATCGGCATGAATCACATTGCTGCGGAATGCCCGAACGACGTTCCCCGGGTTCAGGAATGTCTGCGCAAGGCCAACCTTGCAGCCCGCTACCTGCTGGATATCCTGAATGACATCCTGGATGTTTCCGGCCTTGTCAGCGGCAAAATCATACTACACCCACAACCCTTCGCCGCGTCGGAACTCATTGATTCCATGATTGCTCTCTTCAGCGAACAAAGCAGGAACAAACGCCTTACGTTCCAAACCGACTGCGACGGGCTCAAGAAAAAAAACTATATCGGAGACGCCCGCCGCATCTGTCAAATCCTGAACAATCTGCTGTCCAACGCCATCAAGTTCACGCCACAAGGCGGCACGGTAAGTTTTTCCGCCCGGGAAAACGAAGGCAACGCCGCAAGTGGTGAACTGGAATTTGTGGTGGAAGATACCGGCATAGGCATGAGCGAAGAATTCCAGCGCCACATGTTTGAACCCTTCCGGCAGTCCGAAGAAGGGGAACATGCTGCGGATCAGTCGGGAAGCGGCCTGGGACTGGCCATTGTCAAGGAACTGACCGAACTCATGAACGGCGAGCTGGATATCAGCTCCGAACAAGGCAGGGGAACGCGAATTCTCGTGCGCCTCCGTCTCCCCCGCGCTGACAGGGTGTCTTCACAATTTTCTATCCTGCCTGAAGCCTCGGAAGAGGAACGTCCCCACTATGCCGGACTTCGCGCTCTGGTGGCGGAAGATAACGAACTGAACCAGGAAATTATTCAGGAACTGCTAGGACTCTATGATATAGAAGCCGTTCTTTGCGCCGACGGCAAACATGCCTTGGAACGCTTCGTCCAATCTCCGCCGGGATATTACGGGATCATCTTTGAAGATATCCGTATGCCCCGCATGAACGGTTATGAATCTGCGGCGGCCATCCGCGCCTGCGGCCATCCTGACGCTCAAACAGTGCCCATTGTGGCCTGTTCCGCCAATGCCTACGACGAAGATCGGGAGCTTGCCTTCAAATCCGGCATGGACGCCCATCTGGCTAAGCCCCTGCAACTGCCCGAACTTGAAGCCGAGCTCAAAAAATTTCTTGGGCCGGGAAAATAATACCAGCGTAGGGAAAGCCTTGCTCTTCAACGCTGCTTTCTTTTTCGCCGCTCCGGGCATTTACTTCTGGAGTTGACAGAATGCAGGGAACAACGGGCGCATTGATCCTCGCGGCCGGCAAGGGCACGCGCATGCCTTCACCCCGCCCCCAAGCGCGCCCGCGCGGGGGCCCCC
>JAEXGX010000132.1 GCA_023450535.1 Pseudomonadota bacterium
AAACTTTGCTCAAGCTTTTTTAAAGACTTTGCCGGGGGAATGATTCCCCCTGCACCCCTCATCGGGCCGCACTCGTGTTGGGCGCGAGAAAAAGATTCGTTGAAGTTTCTCACATTGCCCAGCGCGAGTGCGGACAAATGGGGATCAAGGGGCTTCAAGCCCCTTGCGGGGAGGTTCGGAGGGGCAGTGCCCCTCCGATTGTTTGACATGATCGGGTGTTATACTCCTTGATACCTGTACCACGCGGCGCAACTGCCCTCGGTGGACACCATGCACGGGCCGGTGGGGTTCTGCGGGGTGCAAATCTTACCGAACAGGGGGCACTCTCTGGGCGTCATGAAACCGGAGAGCACTTCTCCGCAACGGCAGCCAGGGATGGGTCTGGTTTCACCCAAACTTATGCCGAAGCGGCGCATTGCGTCAAATTCCTCGAACTCCGGCCGCAGTTCAAGACCGCTGGCGGGAATGAGGCCCAGTCCGCGCCAGCGCGCCTCGCCCGGCATAAAAACCATATCCATGATTGCGCGTGCAGCGGGGTTTCCCTTATCAGCCACGACGCGGCGGTAGGCATTGACGGCAAGGGCCTTGCCTTCCGCAATCTGGCTGACCATGGCGCAGAGGGCGGAAAGAATGTCCGCCGGTTCAAAACCGCCGATAACCGCCGGGCGGCCGAATTCCTCGGCTACAAAGCGAAAGGGGGCAAGCCCCAGCACCACGGCGACATGGCCGGGCAAGAGGAAAGCATCGATACCCTTGTCCTGCTCCTGAGGAGCTTTTTCCAGCAGCGCGCGCAGAGCTGGAGGAACAAGTTTATGGAAGGGCAGAATACAGAAGTTTCCCAAGCCCTGCTTGCGGGCCGCGAGCACTGCCCCGGCCACGCCGGGGGCAGTAGTTTCAAAGCCCACGCCGAGAAAGACGACCGTGGCGTCGGGATGCTCCGCAGCAAGTTTTACCGCATCCAGGGGGGAATACACCACGCGCACGCGCGCGCCTTCAGCCTGTGCATGTTTGAGGCTCTTTCCATCCGGGCCGGGTACGCGCAAAAGATCGCCAAACGTGGCGAGAATGACATTGTCATGCCGAGCCAGATCGAGCATGGCGGCCACTTCTGTGTCATGAGTAACGCAGACCGGGCAACCTGGGCCGGAAAGATGCGTCAGGCCTTCCGGCAACAGGGAGCGTAACCCGCTCTGGAAGATGGAAACAGTATGCGTACCGCATACTTCCATAAAACGTACGGGGCGGGCGCAGGCCTGGAGCAGATATTCCAGGCGTTCAAGCAGTCCCCGGCAGAGTTCCGGATCTTGAAATGCCGCCATGCTGTTCATGGGCTTTCCCCTTGAAGATTATGGTCAAAGCAACGCGCCTTGCCAGTTGAATACACTGGTGCGGCGGGCCGCCGGCAGGGTTGCGGGCGGTGTTTCGTCCAGCCTGGCGAAAAAGGTGAACCCCGCAGTTTCCAGTTCAGGCCGGTGTTCGTCAAGTGATAACTGCCAGCCGGGGTATACCCAGGTGTTTTCACCATAGTGCCGGGCCCAGAACAATTCTCCCATAGGGCTGGCAAAAGCTTCGTTGGGTTTGAGATGGTGCAGTTTATGCCGGGAAATGCCCACGGGCCACCAGCCGGAGAGCACTATTCCCAAGGGCAGGCAACTCTGCCCCGGCAGGGAGAGCATATCCTCCCCGGCAAGTTCGGGACTGACGAACGCGGCCTCGAAGCCCATACTCGCCAGTACGGCAATGCACGCGGCATTGGAGGCGTTACAGAAGGGGCCCGCCACCAGATGCAGTGGTTCCCGGATACGTTCTTGCTCAAACAGCGCAATCTGCCATGGTGCGTTAAGCACGAAATGTCGTGCTCCATCGCGCAGAGCCTCGACAATAAGCCTTTTCCAGCTGTCCTCCTCGCTCGGCCAGACAACCGGGGAAAGCCACCATGAGATACGGGGAGCGACCGTGCGGGAAATGGCCCGCACTGTGGCGGGTGTCATCCATAAACCGGTCATGGAAGAACGCGAGCCCCGCGTTTCTTTTCCTTGCGGGAGCGTGGAACGCACTAACAGGTCAGGTTGCCTGCGCCCTCGCACGGGGGCTGGCAGGCGGGGAGTGAAGCTGACCTCCTGAGTTTGCACGGCTCTGGCGCGGGCAAAGCGCTGTTCCCAGTCTTTGAGAATGCTTTGCAGTTCAGGTTCCCGGCGGTCAATGAGGAAAACAGGTGTACCCGCCCTGGGCGTTTTGTGCCTGCTCAGACGCAACAGATATGTCCCTGCTTTGGGTGTGCGGCGGGTAACGGGAAGGGTTGCATGCCAGCTTTCATCCTCATAGCCGATGCGCAGAAAGTCGTGGGGAAGCAGCTCCTGGCGGGGTTTGAAGAAAGGCTGGCCAACGCGATCCCTTTCATCGGCCGGGGTAAATTGGATTTTACCAACCAGCAGGCCGGAACTCGTGGGGGCTTCGGGCGTGGTCACTTCGCTTTCCCGCTGGGGGAGAAAACGCCCATGTGTGCTGGGACGGCCCAGTGCCATTTCCAGCAATTCCTCGGCGTCTTTCCGGGCGCGGGCGTCCGTGCCGTGGTCTCGTAGCATTTTGTAGGCGGCGACGCTGTGGTAGACGTAATGCGGTCCTTTTTTGCGGCCTTCAATTTTCCAGCAGCGTAGGCGGGGGATGTCGAGCAGCGCCCGGACCAGCACATCAAGCGAGAGATCCTGGCAAGAGAAAAAACGCCCGGCGTGTCCTTTTTGATTGTAGACACGGCGGCAGGGCTGCACACAACGGCCGCGCAGGCCGCTTTTGCCGCCCAGATAGCTGGACCAGTAACAGCGGCCGGACACACACCAGCACAAGGCTCCGTGTACAAACAGCTCCAGGTCCATATCTTCGGGGCAGGCTGCGGCGACCTGACGGATTTCATCTATGGACAACTCGCGCGGGAGGATGACGCGCGAAGCACCAAGCGACCGGGCGGCGCTCAGTGCGGCGG
>JAEXGX010000164.1 GCA_023450535.1 Pseudomonadota bacterium
GACGGGGGGCAGGACCTGAAACTTCATTTTCACCGGGCTTGTGCAGCAGCAGGAAGGACAGGCTAACGCTGTCCTTGTCCAGACCGGCCCTGCGGGAAAGCGTCCGCAGTTCGCCCGGAGCATCCGAGGCTGGAGCGTTGACATGACACCAGGCCGAGGTTCCCGGTCTGTCCATCGGGCAGTGTTCGGCATGGGGGCAAGGAGAGAGAGGAATAAGACGGGGTATATTTTCCGCCTGTTCGTCTATCCTCTGCTCATCCGAAGTATCCGAATCGTCGTCGAATGCAGACGTGTTTCTTGTTCTCGATACGTCCGTGTCGTTGTCTGAAAAATCGTCCTCAAAGTCGTCTCCAAAACCGTCATCGGGAAAGCCGGGGAGCGCTCCGTACATGGCCGTTTCACGCAGGGCGCGGATCAGCTTCGCTCCTTGTCTTGTGCCGGGTTCCAGCCCGAACAGGAATCCGCCGGGGAGCAGAATGCGGGCCGCCTCTTGTGCAAACGCGCTGATTTTGTCCTGCCATGCGCCGGGCCGACGACTCTTTTCTTCCAGCTCATTGAGCACATTGCCCGCTGAGATCAGCCACGGTCTGCTGCGCAAGCGGTGCAGTGCCTGCCCGAGCGGGGCGCGCAGAGCGTGAACTTCCCAGGGGGAAGAAGGATCGAGTTCCCGCCGCAGGGCTTCAAAAATATCCCGGCCAAGATGCAGAGGATGGGGCGCTGTGTCAGCGCAGACCAGGGTGATCGGCGCGGCGCGGAAGTCCGGCCTGCCAAGCCAGAGCGCCAGAGGAAGGGTGAAGGGGCCGGAGCCGAGGTCAACGATGAGCGGGCGTTTGCTCTCCGCTTCCCGGGCAGTCGGATCGGAGGCAGGCAAAGTCAGAGGCAGAGAGGGAAGCAGGGGAAGCAGGCGGATCAGGTTCCAGGGCAGGAAATAACGCAAGTATGCCGAGGTAAGACGTGGCGTAGTCCAGTAGGGGAGGGAAAGATCCGCCCTGTCTGTGGTAAGCAGCGCGGAAAGTTCGCGGCAGGCCACGGGCAGATCGCGCCGCCGCGCTGCATTCAGAGGCATGATTTCGTCCAGAATGCGCGAGAGTACCGTCAGGCCCTGTCTGGCAAAGTTGTCCATGCCGGGAAAGAGCGGGGAACAGGTCACGTGCGGCCTTGCCGGATAGGGGCGAACAGGCCGTACGCCGGATTCTCCTTCGTTTTTAGGCGGGTAAGGCAGATGCGCGGCCTGTCCCTCCGTTCGTCCCCGAAAGGGATGCGCGCCTGGAGCGGCAGCATGGGTGCCGACAGGATCGGCGGAGCGGTGAGGGGGGCGGGATTTTTTCGGAGTGCGGGTGCGTGGGGCCGGCTGCGTTTTCATCAAAAGTTCCTTTACGGTTTGAAAGCTCCCCTTCAGGGGGAAAAGGGTATTGGCACAGGCCAGAGCTTAGTGTCCCGGCCGTGTATGATTTCACTAGTAAGCTGCTCTATCCGTCGGATGAGGAGTCAGTCGACAGAGGGAGCCAACTGTGGATAGAAACATCAAAGAGTCCTTGTATGGGTTGGAGCGTCGTTTGTTCAGTTGAAGTGCGTAGGGCCGAAGCGCATGTGGAGGATGTAGCGTTCATGGAAAAAGGGAGATTCCGCCAAAGGCAGAGTACGCGCTTGTGCGCGCAGGACGGAGAGTTCTTCACGCAGTTTGTCCGGGCAGCAGTCATTGCTCCCGCGCAACAGAAGGGCCGCGCCGCGCAAAGAAGTGTTGCCTGCTGTCCGTGTTTTTGCGATGGAAGCTGGAGGCAGAAAGCCCAGTTCCGCAAGAGCGTCGAGGGGGGCGTGCTGGCCGAGCGCCCCGGCCAGTACGATTTCACCTGACTCTGTGGGAGACAGGTTCGCTTCGGACAGCAAGCTGGCCACGGCCAGCGAGAAGGCGGCCTTGACCTTGAGCAGGCTTTCCACATCCGATGCGGTGAGAAACAGCCCCCCCGGCAGGGGCAGGACAGGTTCTCCGCGTTCCGTGGTCAGTGAGGCGGCAAGACGTGTGCGCAGGAAGGCAAGCGGGTGCGGGCCGGATGCTTCCGGTCGGAAATGTCCGTCACTGTCCAGCAGGCCGATGGACAGCAGAAGCCTGATCAGCGCCAGATAGCCCACCCCGCAGATATGGAGAGGCGGCGCTCCGCCGATGGTTTGGGGCATCAACCCTGCGGGAGAGGCATGAAAGGCGGTTACGGCCCCTTCTTCGGCGAGCCCTCCGCAACGCAATCCGATGCCTTCCAGAGCAGGCCCCAGCGGCACACTGGCCAGCAGGGGGGGCATTCCGGCACGCAACAAGGCGAACTCTCCGTTGGTGCCCATGTCAGCCAGCAGCAGGGGGAAATGCGGCGCGGGAGCAGCGTGCAGCACGGCGCAGATGCCCGCGCTCAGATCTCCGCCCACGAAGGGCGCGAGAAGCGGGGGAATCCACAGCGGCGGCAGTCCGGGAAGATGAACTTCTTGTCCGCCGTGAAAATCCAGCCGGTAAGGGGCAGAGCGGAGCCCGGAGCTGTCCAGGCCAAGGGTTAGCAGGGTTATGGCCGGGTTGGCGGCAAGGCATATTTCGCGCACGGTGATCCCCCGTGCATGCAGTGCACTGCAGATGTCGGCAAGTGCAGCCTGCGCGGTGTCGCGCATGAAATTCGCGCCCTCAGTTCCCCATTCCGGGGATGCGGCAGCGAGGCGGGCCATGACGTCCGTTCCCGCGCCCATTTGGGGGTTGGGCAACTGTCCTTCGGCAAGCGGGCAGCCCTGCGCGTCGAGAGCCTCCCAGGCAATGGACGTAGTGCCCAGATCCACGGCAAGCCATGCCTCACAGGGCCTGCCTTCCCGGAGAGAAGAGGGAAGAGCGTCAGCAAAGAGATGGGTATTGCCTGCTTTGGAGCGTGCGCTTTCCGGCGAAACAACCAGGATCATGGCGTCATCCGCATCGTGGCAGCAGGCCAGTCGCACCCCGGCAGCAAGCTCTTCATGTGTGAGAATATCCTGTTCCCGCAGACATGGGACGGGCGGGGTGGAAAGAAAGCGCACCCGGCACAGGCCACAGTGTCCGATGCCCGCGCACAGCGGGCGCGGAGGAAGATGCCCCCTTCCCCAAAGAAGAGTGGCGAGATTTATGGGCGTAAGCGGCGCGGGGATGTCAATTTCCCGGCGTTCATCCCGCTGTGAAGAGAGAGCGGAAAAGAGGACACGCATGCCCTGTTCTTGCCCATCCTCCGCGCCTTGGCAAGAAGAATTCCCTTTCAGACGTTGTTGGTGTATTTTTTGCATGTCTTCATGGACACGAATATATCCGGGGGGCTGGTCACGGCCTTGACCCGGTCGCGGATTTGGCGGAATATCACGTGGATATTCAGCACAAAAAGACGGATTGCATTATGGACAAAATTCTGGCCCAGGATGAAGTCGATGCCCTGCTCCGGGGCTTGTCCGGCGGCGAGTTGGAAACGGAGACGGACATACCGGACGATGACTCCGGCATTGTTCCCTTTGACCTTGCCAATCAGGATCGCATTATTCGCGGTCGCATGCCGGTTTTGGAAATCATCAACGATCGTTTCGCCCGGCTGTGTACCAATATTCTGACCAACGCGGTACGCAAGCGTGTGGAGTTGAACCCCATTTCCATCGATATGACCAAGTTTGGCGAATTCATGCGTTCCCTGCCGGTGCCGACCAGTATCAATATTTTTAAGATGGAGCCTCTGCGCGGCAACGCATTGATTGTTGTGGACGCGCGTCTGGTGTTCTCTCTGGTGGAGAATATTTTTGGCGGCATAGGGTCTCAGCCTAAAATCGAGGGACGGGAATTCACGCGCATCGAACAGGCCATTGTGGATCGGGTCATCAAGCTGGCCCTTCAGACCATGGAAGACTCCTGGCGGCCCGTGCATGACATCAAGATGGAACTGGTGCGTTCGGAGATCAACCCGCAGTTCGCAGCCATTGTGCCGCCCAGCGATGTGGTTGTGGTGATCAATTTTGAGGTGGAGCTGGATTCGTCCATCGGTTCGATGATCATCTGCTTGCCCTATTCCACCATTGAACCCATACGCAGCAAACTCAACGCCAACTATCAGACCGAACGTCTTGAAGTAGACCACGCCTGGGTGGGACGTCTCAAGGAACGCCTGATGGAAACGCCGGTGGATCTGAAAATACGTATGGGAGGCACGCAGATTACGGGCAACCAGCTCCTGCGGCTCCAGGTGGGCGACGTGCTGGTGCTGGACACGGATGTCGAGGAACTCTTGCCCTGCAAGGTCGCGGGCGTGGTGAAGTACTGGGGCATTCCCGGCACGGTAAAATCCAACAAGGCTTTTCAGATTATCAAGAGCGAAGAACCGCAGTATACATAGTACGAATTTGTCGCCGCACAAGCTGCTGAAAAAGCCTTTGCGGGGGGGCTCCCCCGCAAAGGCTTTTTCAGTTTTTACATGATGGTATACTTATGGAGTTCCGAGGGGCGCCATGTCAGCGTTTATTCCTGAAGCGATCCCAGCCGGAGGGAGCGGAATCATTTCCGGCACGATGCGAGCTGTCTTGTTGCGCCGGGCCGGGTTTGTCCATAAGGCGTTCCCATCCCGATCCCGCCGGAGGGGAAGAGTTCTCCTGCGCAGAAGTGGGTGCGGAAGCACGTTCGTTCCCAAGATGTTCCCAGCCACTTCCTCCGGAGCCTGAAGAAAAGGACGAAGGAAAGTCGCTGGCGGGCGCGGCCTGAACGCCGTCTTGCGCCATTTCCTGTAAACGGGCGACCCGTTCCTCCATGGGGGGATGCGTGCTGAACAGGTTGGCCATGCTCCTGCCGGAGAACGGCGAGACAATGAACATATTTTCAGTAGAAGGATTTCCCTGCATGGGAATGCGTTGACTGTACGCGGTCAGCTTGTTCAGCGCCGAGGCCAGAGCCAGGGGGTCACGGCAGAACATCGCGCCCGTGGCGTCGGCCTTATATTCCCGGGTGCGGGATATGGCCATTTGAATCAACCCGGCGGCCATAGGGGCGAGCAGGGCCATCAGCAGCATGGCCAGAGGGTTGCCCCGTTCTTCGCCATCGCTGCTTCTCCCGCCGAATATGGCGGCGAACTGCGCAAAGTTGGCAATGGCCGTAATGGCCGAAGCCAGCACGCCTGCCACGGTCTGGATAAGAATGTCGCGGTTGGCGACATGGGCCATTTCATGCGCGAGCACACCGCGCAGTTCGCGCGGGGAGAGCAAACGCATGATGCCTTCCGTTACAGCCACCGCGCTGTTTTGCGGATTGCGGCCTGTAGCGAAGGCATTGGGAGCTTCCTGCGGCACCAGATAAATACGGGGCTTGGGAACGCCCGCGTTGTGGGCCAGTTCCTCCACCATGCGGTGGAGCATGGGGGCTTCCTGCGCGGAAAGTTCCCGCGCGCGGTACATGGAAAGCACGATTTTGTCGGAATACCAGTAACTGCCGATATTCATCACCAGAGCGAAGGCAAGGGCGATCATGATGCCGCCTCTGCCGCCCACAGCGCCCCCGAGCACAATGATGAGGCCCGAAAGCAGCGCCAGCAGAAACATGGTTTTAAGTTGGCTGGTCATGCGTAAAAACTCCGTATAAGGTGCGATATTTTTAAATAATAGGGATTGTGGAATAAAAGGCAAGCAAGGGAACAAGAGGGTTGCTTGCCAAGGTTGAAGCGGCGGGCTACACACGGGGGATGAAAAAAGATATGATTGCAGTCAGGCGTCTGTTCTTTCTGTTCCTGATCGCGGTATCTCCCTGTCTGGCGGCGTCCTCTGCGCAAAGCGGGGAGGTCCCTCTGTCTGTCATGGCCGGAGAGATGATTATGACGGGGTTCCGAGGGCAGGCGCTGGAGGATGATGCTCCGCCCCTGCGGGCTCTGCGCGAAGGCAAGATCGGCGGGGTTATCCTGTTTGCGAAAGACGCTGAAACGCGGAAGGTTCGCAATATTTCTTCACCGGAACAACTGAAGGCATTGACGGAACGCCTGAGCGAGTCAGGCCGGACTGGACCATGCTCTCCCTCATGGATTGCCGTGGATCAGGAAGGGGGCAAAGTGCGGCGGCTTTCTGCTCACAACGGCTTTCGGGACTGGCCTTCCGCGCTCGACATGGGCAGGCACACTCCCCAGCGAACCTGGGAAAACGCGATGAACATGGGATTGCTGCTGGCAGACATGGGCATCAATCTCAATTTTGCCCCATCCCTTGATCTGCATATGCCGGATAGCCCGGCCATCGGCAAGCTGGAACGCGCTTTTTCCTCCAATCCGGCGAGAGTCGTCCAGCACGGGGAGGCCTTCGTGCGTGGTATGCGGGCTGCGAATGTCATATCCTGCTACAAGCACTTTCCCGGACACGGCAGTGCAAAAGGCGACACCCACGAAGGCTATGTTGATATCAGTAACACCTGGTCGGAACGGGAACTTGAGCCGTTTCAGGCCGTGTTAGCCGGAGAAAATCCGGCCATGGTCATGGTGGCGCATGTCACTCTCCGCCAGATGGATAGCAGGCCTGCGAGCCTTTCACCCGCCGTGTCGACCGGTCTGCTGCGTGAAAAGCTCGGTTTCCGAGGTGTGATTATTACTGATGACCTGGATATGGAGGCTGTGGCGGCGCACTATCCGCTGAAAGAACGCATTCGCCTTGCCGTGGAGGCAGGAGCGGATATTCTGCTGTTCGGCAATAATCTGCATTATGACGCGGAACTGCCTTTTCTCGTTCATGCCGCATTCATGGAATTAATCGATGAGGGGCGGATTTCTCCGGAACGCGTCCGTGCGTCCTATGAACGTATCCGTACGCTCAAGGCTTCCCTTCGTAGTGCTTCCCGCTAGGTGGTGTTGATACTATTCCGGATAGTTCCAATATATTGAGGAGGAACTTTAGCCTTTAGGCGAGATTCTACGCGACGCCGGAGTAGCGGCAGCTCACTTGCGGCGTTGAGCTCCGGGGGAGGCACCTGTGGGCCAGAACGTAGCGTCTTGATATGCACAATTTCAATATTGAACTGCTTTAGTGAGGAATTTCATGCACGTTGTGCTTTTTGAGCCGGAAATCCCCCCCAATACCGGGAATATCGCCCGGCTTTGCGCGGGAACGAACACCCCCCTGCACCTCATCGAACCTTTGGGTTTTTCTCTGGAAGATCGTTACCTGCGGCGCGCCGGACTGGATTATTGGCCGCATGTTCGGCTTCGGATTTGGCATAACCTGGAAGATTATCTTGAGGAAGCAGGGCCGGACGGCGGAGCGGGGCGGCGTCTGATCATGACCAGCGCCCGGACAGCGGAAGCTTCCGTGCCTGTGCATCGTTTTCCCTTTGATGCGGAAGATGCTCTTGTGTTTGGCCCTGAAACGCGAGGGCTTCCACCTGAAGTACTGAAACTTTCGCCCCATCGGGTGCGTATTCCCATTAACGACAATATTCGCAGTCTTAATCTGTCCACGTCGGCGGGTATCGTGCTGATCACGGCACTGGCCCGGACGGGCGGACTTGAGGCATGGTAGGAGAAAATATGGAAGTGTCCACGCTTGTCTGGATGATGCCTCTGGCAGTAGTGTTGGATCTTGGTTTGCGTTACCCGCATATTCCTCACCCTGTTTCTCTGGTTGGAAGTATGCTGGATACGCTGGAAAAGCATATGCGGCCTCTGGCTGCAAAGTTACAGGGAAGCAATTCTGTTTCTACGCTGTCCAACGGAGAGTTTCGGGCCGGACTGTTGGCGCTGCTGGCTGCTGTGGCCCTTTCTGTTCTGGCGCTGCGCCTGCTGGGCGGACTTCCTTTTGTGGGTGGTTGGATTCTCGTGTTTCTCTGTTACAGCGGGCTGGCGCTGGGGCATCTGTTGCGCGTCGGGCGCAAGGCTCTGGCCGCTCTTGAACGTGGAGACATTGAGGAAGGGCGCTTGCGGGTGAGCCATTTGGTCAGTCGCGATCTGCGCGAGGCAGAGCCTCGGGATCTGTATCGCGCGCTGGCTGAGAGCCTGGCGGAGAACTTCAACGATGCCTTTATCGCGCCCCTGTTCTGGCTGACTCTGGGCGGGCCTGCGGGATTGTGGGCCTACAAGACGGTCAGCACCGCAGATTCCATGTGGGGATACCGCACAGCGCGTTGGGAGTTTTTCGGCAAGGCGGCGGCGCGGGCCGATGATGTATTGGCGTTCGTGCCTGCGCGCCTTTCCGCATTGCTGCTGTGGCTGACGGCCTACGGCATGGGGGGGGCGACCCGTACGGATGCATGGCCGGGCTGGCGCACGGTGCGTGCGCAGGCCCGGCGCATGGCAAGCCCGAACGCGGGCTGGCCCATGGCCGTAGCGGCATGGATGCACGGTGCGGCCATGGGCGGGCCGACGATGTACCACGGCGAGCTGGTGGATAAGCCCCGCTTGGGCCCGCTTTCTGACAAATCCGGCGATGTGACGTGGGATGGTGCAAAGATCAGAGGGTTGATGTTCCACCTTTTCGTTGCCGGACTGGTAGGGACGATCGCCGCGCTGCTTTGCCTTATCGTTGCCTTGTGGGCCTGATAAAAGGCAATAATAAAAGTTTTTGAAGATTTGGGCTTCGCCCCAAACCCCGTCGGGGGGAATGATTCCCCCCGATCCCCCTCA
>JAEXGX010000196.1 GCA_023450535.1 Pseudomonadota bacterium
CCCGAGAATACGGTAGCGTTTGCGCATAATCCTCAGGATTCCATAGTCTTGATAACCGCCGTGCAGCGCGGGCACAAGGCCGGATGAGCGGGATCGGTTCCAAGCTCGGTGCTGTAGATCCAGCAGCGTTCGCATTTTTCGCCACGCGCCTTTTCAACGCCAATGGCAAGGCCCGCCACTTCTTCATCCTGATACGCCGCCTGGGGCGCGCGGTCCAGAGCTTCCATATGCAGTTGCGACACAATGCACACGGCGCGCAGGTCGGTATGCAGGCCCTCAAGCCGCTGGCGCAGCTCGTCGGCCACAAAAAGCGTGACGCGCGTGTCCAGCGAATGCCCGATGATGCCTTCGCGGCGCATGGGCTCGATGGCCCTGGTCACAGCGCCGCGCACGGCCAGCAGCACGTTCCAGTCGTCGCGCGTGCCTTCGTCAAGAAGGTAGGGCGCGGCTTCCAGGGGCGGCAGGGCAAACACCGTGAGTTCCGGGCCACGCAGGCTTTCGGGCAGATGGCTGAAGATTTCCTCGGCGGTGAAGGACAGCACCGGAGCCATGTCGCGCAGCAGCAGGCACAGGATGTGCCACAGCGCCGTCTGGGCCGAGCGCCGCTCGTGACTGGCCGGGGCCGAGGCATAGAGGCGGTCTTTAAGAATATCCAGATACACGGACGAAAGGTCGGTGACGCAATAGTTGTGCAGGGTGTGGTAAACCTTGTGGAAGTCAAAATCCATATAGGCCTGCTGCACACGCTCGTGCACGCGACCGGCCGCATCAAGGGCAAAGCGGTCAAGAGACTCCAGCGTGTCCAGCGGCAGCAGATCGTGGGCGGAAACGTCGTTCAGGTTGCCGAGGATGTAGCGGCAGGTATTGCGGATGCGGCGATAGGCGTCCACAAGGCGGCCAAGGATTTCGTCAGAAATGCGGATATCTTCGCGGTATTCCACGGAAGAAACCCACAGGCGCACGATTTCGGCCCCGAATTTTTCAATGAGTTCCTGCGGCGCGATGACGTTGCCGATGGATTTGGACATCTTGCGCCCTTCGCCGTCCACCACGTAGCCGTGGGTAAGCACGGTCTTGTACGGGGCCTGCCCGCGTGTGCCCATTCCCACGAGCAGCGAGCTGTGAAACCAGCCGCGATGCTGATCCGAGCCTTCAAGATACATGTCCGCCGGGAACGCGCCCTCAGGGCGCTGGAGCATAACGGCGGCAAAACTGGTGCCGGAGTCAAACCACACATCAAGGATGTCGCTTTCCTTCTTCCAATGCTGGCCCCCGCAGTGCGGGCATTTGAGATCCGCCGGAGCGATGTCGGCCACATCGGTTTCATACCAATAGTCGCAGCCGGTGGGATGCTGGGCAAAACGGGCCGCAATCTCACGCATCCAGGCGGGGTCATTCCAGGCCTCGCCGCAATCCTCGCAGATCAGCGCCAGAATCGGCACCCCCCACAGGCGCTGGCGCGAGATGCACCAGTCCGGGCGGGATTCAATCATATTATAGATGCGTTCCTCACCCCAGGCGGGCACCCACTTCACGTCGTTGCGAATGGCGGAAAGCGCGCGCTTGCGCAGATCGTTGGCGTCCATACTGATGAACCACTGCGTCGTGGCCCGGAAAATCACCGGACTTTTGCAGCGCCAGCAATGCGGATAGGAGTGGGTGATCTTGCGCTCGGCCAGCAGATTGCCTACTTCCTTCAGTTTTTCAACCACCACCGGATTGGCTTCAAACACGTTGAGCCCGGCGAAATATTGCACGGCAGGGAGAAAACGCCCTTCATCATCCAGCGGCGAATAAGCGTCAAGCCCGTATTTCAGGCCCACTTCATAGTCCTCGCGGCCATGCCCCGGCGCGGTATGCACACAGCCCGTGCCCGCTTCCAGAGTGACATGCTCGCCGAGAATGACGAGAGAAGAACGGTCGTAGAAAGGATGGCGCGCTTCAAGGCGATCCAAAGCCACGCCCGCGCATTCGCCCACAACCTCATATTCATTCCAGCCAAAGATTTTGGCGCACTGTTCCAGAAGCTCGCGGGCCAGCACATATTGCTTGCCGCCCTGCTCCACCAGCACATAGACAAATTCGGGATGCACGGCCACGGCTAGGTTGTCCGGCAGAGTCCAGGGCGTGGTGGTCCAGATTACAATGTAAGCACGGGAGGGGTCCGCTGCGGTAAAGACCTTCTTCAGTCCTTCATCCGGCAGGGGAAAGCGCACAAATACGGAAGGTGAGGTGTGATCGGCGTATTCCACCTCGGCTTCGGCCAGAGCCGTCTTGCAGTGGCAGCACCAGTAAATGGGCTTCTTACTGCGCACGACCTCGCCCTTCTCCACAAAGGTGGCCAGTTCGGCGGCTGTGACGGCTTCATAGGAAGGCTTCATGGACATATAAGGATCAGCCCAATTGCCCAGAACGCCCAAGCGCTTGAATTCCTTGCGCTGGATATCAAGAAATTTCTCCGCATACTGACGGCAGCGCTTGCGGATCACGTGGGCGGGCAGATCCTTTTTCTTGTCGCCCAGTTCCACTTCCACATTATGTTCAATGGGCAGGCCGTGGCAGTCCCAGCCGGGCACATAGGGCGTGCTCCAGCCCAGCAGATTACGTGACTTGACCACAATATCCTTGAGAATCTTGTTCAGCGCCGTGCCCAGATGAATATGGCCGTTGGCGTAAGGCGGGCCGTCGTGCAGCACATAACGTCCCTTTGCCCCCGAAGCTTCCTGCATGAGGCGGTAAGCGTCCGTCTCTTCCCAGAACTTCAGCGTCTCCGGTTCCTTCTGCACCAGGTTCGCTTTCATCGGGAACTTGGTATCAGGCAGATTAAGGGTTGATTTATATTCAGCCATGGGAACATCCTCCGGGCGTGAAATATCAGATCTGACGGCCTGTTCCGCTCTCGCGGAAAAGCCGCGCGGCGGTCGCCGTCTCCAGCGAACTGGTTACTTTGTGGCATGAACAGGGCTTATGTCAAGATTGACGCGCCATGTAAAAATATATTCCGCCGCCCGGATACGGAAAAGAGCCGCCGGGGAGAGGCGGCGGCTCTGGAATGTGAAGTCCCGGGAGTTTCAACGGAACTTCACAACGATGGAGAAAAACGGCGCTCTTCGCGCCGGGCACCCGGCCCTGTTCAGAATTTCGGCCGGCTTTCCAACAGCGGTCGGAAATCGGGGCAGCCGGGGTTCAAACGGCCCTTGGGGGACATGTCTCTGCCCTTGAAGCCGGGAAAATCCTTTGCATAACGGTATGCCCGATGTACCCATATGCTGTTGGTATCATCCTCGACAAAGCAGATCGGCCCCTTTGCGCTGACAGGATTGACAAAATCCCATACCACCTCTTTTTCCGGCGTCACTTCAAACAAATGGCCGTGGAGAGTGGAGCAGACTAGATAATTTCCGTTTGCGAGCTTCTGGGCACTGCCCTGAAACGGCGTATAAAAGCTGTTCGGTGTGCGAGTCTGACGGGTATGGAACTGCCAGACAATCCTGTTCGTTTTGGGATCGATTTCCACGACACGCGAACGCGCCCCCTGCGGCCTGAAACTGCCGTTATCAAAAACCGAGATATTGCCGTTGGGCAGGAAGGAAGGATTGTGCTGGCCGAACAATATCTGATCGCCGTCATCACC
>JAEXGX010000221.1 GCA_023450535.1 Pseudomonadota bacterium
GGCAAGAGCAGTGCAAACACGCCCGGCCGCAGCAGCACGCGGGCCGTGGCAGCCGCTGTTTCCCGGAAAAATTCGGCGTCGTTTCCACCTTGTTCGGTGTTGCGCTCGGAATCGAGGGCGAGGTTGCCCGCATCGATGACGTTCATGTATTCCTCGCCGTCCAGCACAGTCTGTACATCGGCCATGATCTGGTGGCTTTCATAGCATGCTTTGGCGGGGGTTCTGCTGACATAGGCCTGCACGAAAGCTTTGGCCCCGTGAGGCAAGGGGTACTCGCCTTCTGCCAGTTCCGCACCTTGGGCTACTAAGCGTCTGACTTCTGCGCTTATTTCCTTCCATGCCGTGCCAAGGGGCCAGTATCCGGCATGTTCAAGCTTATCCAGAATCATAAAGTTACCTTTATATTTTCATATGTTATAAGAAAAACATAAAGAGCTTTCCCCATTGAAGAGGGGAGCAGGGGCGCAGAATGCGACAGGGGAGGGAAACTTGTCAAGGAAATGAAAAAAATGTCCGGCGAACATGAGGGGCATGATCGCCGGACAGTAATATGAGGTGGAATTTTTTAGTCAGGATTTATGTTCAGTATCCTCGGTTTTGGGCGTGTCGGTTTTAGGGCCGTCAACCTTGGTTCTGTCAGCCTTGGGAGCTTGCCATGAACAGGCGTCACGCGCCTGGTTTCCCTGCCCTCAGGAGGGCAGGATGCCCTTCTTGCGCAGGAAGATGACAAGCCCCAACACGGCGACAATAACTAGAATGTCTATCCACGAGTTCATATCCGGCTCCTTTAAAAAAATGAATCCGCCCTGATACGAGCGGATTACCCTCTATGTCATGCGTTGATCCATGATAAATGGCATGTCCGGCCAGGGAAAGTCTGCCCGTTCACGTGTTTCTGAACATGTTCGCGCTGAAATACTTCAGAAACTGATTTTTTATGAATTTTTGCTTTCCGCACTTTGAGCATAATTTTCATCCCCGGCTCCCGGCCAGGGGCAGCAGGCGCCTTCGTCGTCCTGCCCTTGGTGGCCGCATCAACAAGCGCGGCTTTTGGCCCAGCGTAGCGCAATCGCAAGAATGGCCACAGGAATGAGCATCAGCCAAGCGTATTCCATGAGGGAATCCTCCAGAAAGACAACATTAAGGCGGGGTGTCCGCCGAGAAATGATTTATCTCACAAGGAGGAAGCGAGTCAATCAAAATCGCCCGCTATCGCCAGACAGGGCGCAGCCTCCCGGCTGTGCCCTGTCTGGGACGGAATCAGTGTTTTTCAGGCATGACGGGTGTCAGGCCGATGGTCTGATAGCCGCTGTCCACGAACAATACATCGCCGGTTACGCCGGAGGCCAGATCCGAGGCCAGGAAAAGGGCTGCATTGCCAACCTGATCAATGGTCACGTTACGGCGCAGGGGCGAGAATCTCTCAATGTGGTCAAGGATGACGCGGAAGTCCGAGATGCCCGATGCGGCCAAGGTCTTGATCGGCCCGGCGCTGATGGCGTTGATGCGTACGCCCTTCTCGCCGAGGTCGGAGGCAAGGTAACGTACGGAAGCTTCCAGCGCGGCCTTGGCCACTCCCATGACATTGTAGTTGGGCACCAGTTTTTGCGCTCCGAAGTAGGTCATGCAGATGACCGAGGAGCCCTCGTTCATGAGCGGTTCAAAGGCACGGCACAACGCCACCAGTGAATAGGCGGAGATGTCCAGGGCCACCTTGAAGCCGTCGCGAGAGGTGTCGAGATAGCGGCCCGCGAGTTCTTCCTTGGGCGCGTAGGCCACAGAGTGCACCAATACGTCTATTTTGCCCCATTTTTCCTTCACCATTTCGGCGGCGGCGGCGATTTCCTCATCGCTGCTCACGTCGCAGGGAAAGGTGAATTCCCCGCCGAGTTCTTCGCTGATGGGTTCGACGCGCTTTTTGAACGCATCTCCGGCATAACTGAAGGCGAGGCGCGCGCCTTCGCGGGCGAAAGCGGATGAAATGCCATAGGCGATACTGCGATTATTGGCGACGCCCATGATCAGGGCTTTTTTTCCTTCCAGCAACATGTACTCTCCCTGTTTACTGAATGTGGTTTCCGGTGATGAGATGATACGCTTGCAGGTATTTTTCCGTAGTGGTTTTTATGACGGTATCGGGCAGTGCAGGCGGGGGCGGAGTCTTGTCCCAGGGCTGCTCTTCCAGCCAGTCGCGCAGATACTGCTTGTCGAAACTGGGCTGGCTCTTGCCCGGAGCATAATCCGCTGCAGACCAAAACCGGGAAGAATCCGGCGTGAGAACTTCGTCGATCAAGGTCAGTTCGCCATCCACCATGCCGAATTCAAACTTGGTGTCAGCGATGATGATACCCCGTCCGGCAGCGTATTCATTGGCCTGGCGATAGATGCTCATGGTCAGCTCCGCCACGGAACGGGCGTTTTCAACGCCGAGGAGTTTTTCTGTCTCGTGCTGGCTGATATTTTCGTCGTGCTGGCCGATTTCGGCCTTGGTGGACGGGGTGAAAAGGGGTTCGGGCAGCTGGGAGGATTCCTGCAGGCCAGCGGGCAGTTTGTGGCCGCAGACTTCACCCGTTTTCTTGTAATCCTTCCAGCTGGAACCGGCCAGATACCCGCGCACGATGCATTCCACAGGCAGAGGTTTGGCCTTTTTGGCCAGCAGGGAGCGGCCCGTCAGTTCGTCCCTGTAGGGCTGAAGTGCGGCAGGATAACGGCTGACGTCCGATTCCCTGATATGATTAGGCACGAGATGCGAGAAGCGCTTCATCCAGAACAGGGTGATCTGGTTGAGCACTACGCCTTTCATGGGAATGGGCGAGCTCATGATCACGTCAAAGGCCGACATGCGGTCTGTGGTGACAATGAGCAGGGTATCATCGTCGATATCGTAGATATCGCGCACTTTGCCGCGCGATATCAACGGAAATTCCCTGATGTTTGTCAGAGTCACGACAGGATGGTTCATCGAAACTTCCTTACGTATAAAGATCCGCTAACTATTGAGGCCATAATGGCCGGAACACTATGTTCCGGCCCTCTGGGGCGTACAGTGCGTTTGGGAAGCATGTGCGCCGTAATGTTTTTTTAGGCCCGCGGGCCGCGCAGTTCCACAGAGCGGGCATGCGCTTCCAGGCCTTCCAGCCGGGCGAGCCGGGCAATGGAGGAGGCGTGCCGCTCCGTAAAAGCCGCTGTGGCGGAGATGATACTTGTTTTCTTGCAGAATGTCTGCACACCCAGAGCCGAGGCGTAGCGTGCGCTTCCCATGGTGGGCAGTACATGGTTCGGCCCCGCGTAGTAATCCCCTACCGGTTCGGCGGAGTGCTGGCCGAGGAACAGCGCTCCGGCATGACGTACTCTGGGCATGATGCCCCACGGATCCCGGGTGAGCACTTCCATATGTTCAGGGGCAATGGCGTTGGCCATGTCAATTCCCGTCTGCAGGTTGGGCACAAGGATGACAGCTCCCCAGTCGCGCAGCGAGGCGGCGGCGATATCCGCGCGGGGCAGATCCGCAATGCGGTAAGAGAGTGCTGTGATTACCCGGTCAGCCAGGGATGAACAATCCGTCACGCAGATGGCCGAGGCCAGCTTGTCGTGTTCCGCCTGGGAGAGCATGTCCGCCGCTATCCAGTCGGCCTGTGCTCCGTCGTCCGCGAGCACAAGAATTTCACTGGGGCCGGCGAGCATGTCGATGCCCACCTTGCCCTGTACCAGCTTCTTGGCCGTGGTGACGAAAATATTCCCTGGCCCGGCGATGACGTCTACGGAAGGGATGCTCGCCGTACCCTGAGCCAGCGCGGCGATAGCCCAGGGGCCGCCGACGCGGTAGACTTCGGTGATATCCAGCAGATACGCGGCGGCCAGGATGTAGGGGTTGAGCGTTCCGTCCTCGCGTGGCGGCGAGGCCACGGCGATTTCCCGCACTCCGGCCACCTGCGCGGGCACCGCGCCCATGAGCAGGCTGGAAATAAGCGGGGTGTTGCCGCCTTGCCCGCCGGGCACATACAGGCCCGCGCGGTCCACCGCTTCCACCTTCTGCCCCAGGACAGTGCCGTCCGGGCGGGTCATGAACCAGGAACGCTCCTTTTCAGCCTGGTGGAATTCACGGATGTGTGAGGCCGCTTCGGCAATGACGTCCAGTTCGTCGGGAGCGATGGTCGCAGCGGCCCGCTCCAGTTCCTGCGGCGATACAGCCAGAGGCGCTTCAAAGGTTGGGCAGTCAAAACGGCGAGTCTGTTCGATAACGGCTTCGTCGCCTCTGGCGGCGACATCATCCAAAATGGCGCGTGTCTGCGCCTCTACAGCGTCGCCAGGATTATGCCTTCCGGCAAGGCGCTGGAAAAATTCGAGGGCCGCCGGGTCATCGGCGGATTGTACTTTGAGCAGACGGCAGGACATGGCAGAGACTCCTTGATTCCCGGATAGCCCTTAAAATAAGGGAAGTAAAAGCATGGAGACAGGAGGAGCGGCTGTCAAGCGATTTTTGCCGATTCTTCCCGTTCCGAACTGAGTGAAAGACGCTCTGTGCCCGGATTGTACGGATTTGGCACGTTTTGTGCAATATCTGCCGCGAAAGTTCGTGCTCCGGCAGATATTGCCGTACGCGGACGCATTTTTCAGCAAGGAGTCCATGCCATGATGCAGGGATTGTACATAGGGGCCAGCGGCCTTAAGGCGCACAGCACAGGAATGGGTTCCGTGGCCCAAAATCTGGCCAATGTAAGTACGGTGGGGTACAAGCAGCAGTCGACACTGTTCGACGATATGGTGTACCAGCAAATTCCTGCCGGAGACAGGGAAACAATTTCCTCTGCCAAGGGTATGGGTGTGTGCCTTTCCAGTACGCGCACCCTGTTCACGGATGGATCGTATGAGCAGGGAAATTCTTTCACCGACCTAGCCATTTCCGGCAAGGGATTCTTTCAGGTCACGGACGGCGACAAGTCGTATTATACACGGGCGGGGAACTTCCGCTTCGACGAAGCGGGCACTCTGCGCTCCGCCGATGGTAAAACCGTAACCGGGATTCGGATCGGCCAGGACGGTCAGACGACGGGCGGCCTTACGCCGGTGGAGATCGATTTCGGTGCGGCAGGCGTGGCTCAGGATCCGCCCAGGGCCACTTCCTCACTCACCGCGTTGATGAACATGAACGTCACCAACGATAACGTCTCAGATCCGGACAATCCCTATTTTTCCTTGCTCAAGTCCTGGAACGGCCAGCAGACCCCGCCGCTTACCTCCACAGATTACAAGCAGGCACTGCGTGTGTACGATAACCAGGGCACTGCGCGCGATCTCACGGTGTATTTCGACGCCGCTCCCGGGGCGAACGGGCAGAAGGTTGTGGAGTTCGTGGTATCCATGAATCCTTCGACGGACGGCAGGGCCAACGCGCAGGGAAGCGAAGGGGCCGGGTTGGTCATGGCTGGAACGCTGACCTTTTCCACCAGTGGCGAATTGACGAATATGTCGGCATTCACCCCCGGCGGCGGAGACCTCAAAGACTTGAACAACTGGACGGCCGCGCCTCTTGTCAACGGCACGCCACAGCTTTCACTTTCCTTTGCGGGACGCGAACCGCAGACAGTGGCTCTGAATCTGGGGCTGACTGCCGGTTCCGGTGCCTGGCAGAATATGCCCGTCAGTGCGGCCGGGGTAGGCACGACCATATCTTCCCTGCCTGGCATGGGGTCTCCTTCGCACGGGACACAGCAGACCAGCAA
>JAEXGX010000141.1 GCA_023450535.1 Pseudomonadota bacterium
CATATATGCTCATTAATATTTTTATCCATATAAATTTTTTGTAATGATTTGTCTTACATATGAAGTATTTTATTTTGACAGAAATCCATTATCGAATCTCGTGAATGATGCTTTCCAGGAATATTATAATATATATGTATACTTATAATCTATTTATATATAATGTATTTATATTTTTAAAATATTTATTATCCAAATATAAGGAGGTTTTTTATGTCAGAGGAAAAAAATTACAGTAGGCGAATGTTTTTGCAGTACTCGAGTATGGCCGCCGGGGCTGCCGCCTCTCTCGGGATGGTGGGCATATCCTTGGCGGCGGAGAAAAGCGCACACACGAAAGCGGCGCATGTCCCGGCTGCACAGGCACCAACCATGCCCCTTAACCGGGCAAGGATGTTTTTCACCAACGAGTTGGAATTTTCCATTCTGTCTGATGCGGCGGAACGAATTTTTCCCAAAGATAAAACCGGCCCCGGAGCCATAGAGCTGGCCGTGCCCTATTTTATTGACAATCAACTGGCCGGTGCATACGGCTACAACGCCAGGGAATATATTACCGGCCCCTTTTTTCCCGGAGCCCCCACCCAGGGGCCGCAAACAGCGCTTTTGCGACGAGATCTGTTCAAGCAGGGTATTTATGCTTTGAACAATGCTGCACAGGAACGCTTTAAAAAGGAATTTCCGCAGTTGAGCGCAGCGGAACAGAACCAGATACTCGCCGATTGCGCGGCGGGCAAGATTCCTACCCAGGGCTTTACGTCCGACTATTTTTTCTCCCTGCTGAAAGATGCCGTACTTGGGGGCGCTTACGCCGATCCGCTCTATAACGGAAATAACGACATGAACGGCTGGCGTATGAAGGAATATCCGGGAGCGCAAATGGCCTACATTTACCTCATGACCAGCGACACGTTTGAAAAAATCCCCCCCGTGTCCCTGTCCAGCATGCAATAAGTTAGGGAGAAGAGCATGGCCAAACAACTTGAAAAAGTGGATATGGTGGCTATAGGCGTAGGTTTTGCAGGCGGCATCGCGCTGCTTGAGTGCGCCAAGGCCGGGATGAACGTGGTGGGGCTGGAGCGTGGAGACCATCGTGGTCTGGCGGACTTCCAGGAAATCCACGATGAATGGCGCTACGCTGTCAACTACGGGCTGATGCAGGACCTCTCCAAGGAGACTGTTACCTTCCGGAATACGGAAGACATGCAGGCGCTGCCCATGCGCAGGCTTGGCTCCTTTCTGCTGGGAGAAGGTCTGGGCGGCTGCGGAGTGCATTGGAACGGCATGAACTACCGTTTTTCGCCCTATGATTTCCAAATCAAGACCATGACGGACGAACGCTACGGTAAAAACAAGCTGGGGCCCGACTATCTGCTGCAAGATTATCCCCTCACCTATGACGAAATGGAGCCGTATTACACCATTTTTGAGGGAGCCATCGGCGTTTCCGGCGAACCCAGCCATTTCGGCGGCAAGCGTTCCAAGCCCTATCCCATGCCGCCCCTGGTAAAGACTCCTATTTTGGGCATGTTTGAAAAAGCGGCCAAGGAAGTGGGCTGCCATCCTTACATGATTCCGGCCGCCATAGCCTCCGAACCCTATACCACGACCGAGGGAGTTCAGCACAATCCCTGCATGTACTGCGGTTTTTGCGAGCGCTTCGGATGCGAATATAACGCCAAGGCAGAACCCACCAATACCTTTATTCCTCCGGCCCTGAAAACGGGCAATTGCCAAATTCTATGCAATGCCAACGTGGTGGAAATTCTCAAAAAAGGCGATCGCGCCACCGGGGTGCGCTATGTAAACACCCTGACCATGGAGGAATTCATCCAGCCTGCGGACATAGTTGTGCTTTCCAGCTTTGTGATGAACAATTCCAAATTGCTGATGGTCTCCAAAATCGGCGAGCAGTACGATCCGAAAACAGGGCGCGGTACTCTGGGGCGGGGTTTCTGCTATCAGATAACCCCCGGCTCCACCCTCTTTTTCGATAAACCTATGAATATTTTTGCCGGAGCGGGCGCGCTGGGCATGTGTTACGATGACTTCAACGCCGATAATTTCGATCACGCTGATCTCGATTTTATCAATGGAGGCGTCATTCATTTTGAGCAGACAGGCAAGCGTCCCATCCAGACCAACCCCGTTCCCCCCGGCACACCCGCCTGGGGTGAAGAATTCAAAAAAGCTTCCGTCCATCATTTCAACCGGACGGTAAGCATCGGTACGGAAGGTGCATCCATAGCCTACCGGTATAATTATCTTTCCTTGGACGACATGTATAAGGACGCCTACGGTCTGCCTCTTTTGCGCATGACCTACAATTTCACTGATCAGGATCGTGCCTTATTTGCCTTTATCGGCAAGAAAATCGAAGAAGCGGGCAAGGCCATGAATCCGAAAATCATGGTGAGCAAGCCGAACGTCAAGGATTACAACATCGTGCCTTACCAGACCACGCACATCACTGGCGGCACCATCACGGGCAAAAGCCCGGAAAACAGCGTGGTAAACTCCTACATGCAGCACTGGGATATGGAAAACCTGTTTGTGGTGGGCGCGAGCAATTTCCCCCATCAGGGAGGAGCAAATCCCACAGGAACAGTGGGAGCACTGGCCTATCGGTGTGCCGAAGGCATTCTGAAATATGCCAAACAGGGAGGCAGTCTGGTGTGATAAGCTGAAGGAAATTTTGCTGAAAAAAGAAGCGGCCCGCAAGGGCCGCTTCGAGTCTGCGGGTATGTTGATACGCGCCACATTACAATTTGGAAACGTAGTCGGCCAGGCTCTTCATCTGATCTGCGGAAAGTTGCTGGGTGACGCCTTCCATGACTTGCTTTTCCGCGCCGCCAAAGGTTCCGCTTTTGAAACCTTCCAGCATCTTGAGGATGTCTGCGGAACTCCGGCCCTTAATGGGGTTGATGCCGGGGGCGGGAGAGCGGCCGGCATCCGCTCCGTGACAGGCCTGGCAACGATCCTGGAACAGGGATGCAGCGTCGTCCGCCGCAAAAGCGACTGCAAGGGAAAAAAGAAAGGTAGCCCCCGTCATGACAATCCACGTTTTTTTCATGACATTCCTCCTCATCTTGAATGGTTGAATGGTGTATATTCTCTGTTGTCTGCCACCATGGGAAAAACTGGTGGTATACTTGCTTAAGCTTATAGTTCAGTTGTCATGAAATAAATATGATAATATGTATTTTTATATAAAAATGTATTGGTTAGTAATAAATACAGAGTGCATTATTCCTGGAAATCATGGTTTATTCCCCGGTGGAGCACGTTGCACAGCACATCCGGAACCGTCTCCGCCAACGTTGGTCAAAACTTTATGAATGACAGTGACACACGGGCCGGTCACGGGGAACCGGCGGGCCAAACTGCTATGGGTTAAAGCATTTCACCCCCCGACGGGACAGGAGGCACCTTTATCCGTGCGAAGCTTCGCTTCGCACGGATAAAGAGAGCAGAGATGAGTCCAGAAAAAGCAAGCGTGTTCTGTCTTGCGTCAACACGCCCTAGAAGGGGTTCCGGAAACTGGTGCTGAGAACGGCAAGCCCCTGGCGCGCATCGTCGGACAGAGCCTGGAAGGGCGGCATGGACGTGCCGGGATAGCCATGCGTGATGACGTCCAGGGCGTATTCGGGAGTCAGCGACCAGAGGCGCAGGTCCGGCGGCGCGGGAAGCAGGGTGTGGCCGAATTCGCTGATTTCGCCATTTTTTCCATGACACATGGCACAGGTGTCGAGCCATGTGCTTTTTGCCACGGCGTCCGGTTCATGGGCGGGCCGGGGCATAGCCGCAAACATCGTGAAGCGTTTGGACAAAGTATCAAGAAGACTTTCCAGCTTATCACGATCATAGAATCGGAAATAGGGCATGGCCGAACCGGGGGTACCGTCCAGAAGAATGCCGTAGACATAATTTCTGTCTGCCCGGACAGCAGCGAGTTTTTCCGCTGGGATCGCCAGATTTTTGGCGGCGGAACCGTTGCCGTGTCCCGTATCGCCGTGGCAGGGCAGGCACGCTCCGTTGTAGATGGTGTCGCCATTGTCATAGACGGTGGCAAGCTTGGTGGTGAACGCTTTCAAAGCCTGTTTGTTGCAGGGAGCAAGACGTTCGGAACGCTCACGGCGGGCCGCCTCGGCCAGAGCCTGACCCGGGGCGAGGTTCTCATCCTGGATAAACTGACGGGCTGCCAGCATGGATACCAGCAGAACCGGCAGCAAAACCAGTAAGGTACGCAGTCTGCCCGGGGCAAGCGGCGAAGAAGCAGGAAACAGCATCCACAGCGCCAGCATGGCGGCGGCCGCACCTACCGTCACAGCGCCCACGACCGGCCAGTTCAGACTGGATGACACGGAAAACAACAGAGGCACACCGAGCACCACCTGTGCCAGGATCGAGCCGAAAAGCCACCCACGCAGATGAGGGGCTTTTTCAGGATGCGCTCTGGTTGAAAAAAAGAGATGGAATGTTGCGCCCAGGACAAGTGCCGCACCGATGATGTGCAGGTAGCGCAGCAACCAGTGCGTTGCGAAAGCGGCATCAAGAGGAAACTCCTGGGATGCGAACCGGCTCCACAGTTCCTGACGCTCCATGAGTGACAGCGCGCCGGTAAAAACAGCAGGCACTGTCAGCAGAGCGCCAACGCCCAGAATGATGCACACAAATGCGAGCCAGGAGTGAACCCGCATAGTGTGGGTAAAGGCGTCAATAAAGAGAAAAGCGATGAGCAAAAGAGGAATGATGGCCAGCCAGGCATAGGCGAACAGGCCTGTGACGGAAAAAAATGCAAAAGGATAATATACCTGAATAAGGAGCAGCGGGGCAATGCCCAATACCACAGCCAGACTTTTGATGCCCAGATGGGAACGGGCGATTTTCGAACTGCGAAGCTCGTAACTGCGATCGCCCTCCTTCCATCCGTGCAGGAAAAATACCAGGCTCAACAATGCCGTACCGAGCATGAGCAGGACAAACAGCAGGTGCAAGCCAAAGGTGATGAAAAGCAAACCGTGTTGCCAGGTCTGCGGCAAGGGTATCGCAAGAAAAAGATCGGTCCATTGCGGCATGACTATTTGTCCTTGGGATTCGAAGAATTCGGGGTGCGGGCAACAGCGGCGGAGGGTTGGCTGGCCAGCGTATAGAGGTAGTTGGCCAGCAGCCTGCGTTCTTCATCGCTCCCGGTGAAGGGTGTCATGAACGGCGCAAGTTTTTCCGTGATGCCGATGATGGCATCCACGCCGTCCAGAGAGCGTCCGGCCAAGCGGGTACGGATGTCGTTTATGCCGCCTTCCGTGTGACATACGCCGCAGTTGACTCCGAACAGAGCCTGCGCCGATACGTCCTCAGGCGCGAGATCGCCCGAATCGTTCAGCCAATGCAGGCGCGGCAGAAGACTCTGGCCGGATGCCGCCAGCTCCTGGTGTTCCACAAGCAGCATCTGATTGGCGTACATGTACCCGGGCAGCAGATAGGGGCCACGTATGAATTCACGAACACGTTCGAATTCCATCACAAGCCCCGCACACAATATAAGGGTGGGAATGCCCAGGATGCGGCACAGCACCCGCCGCCGGAACAGCGCCGCCAGGATGAGCGCCAGCAGAAATACTGCGGCCACCGCGTTGGCCAAGGGTACGAGAAACGGCTTCTGCGACAACGCCGAGGTAGCCACCGCGAATTTCCAATGAGTAAGATAGGTCTGCGGCACACGGGAAAAATAAACAAACGCGCCGGCGGCTGCGATCAGCGCCGCGACGAGCAAGACCGTTCCCGAAAGGCGCAGGATGCGGCCGCGTTCTTCCGGAAGCCCCTTAAAACGCCAGGACGTCCAGAGCAGAACAAACAGGGCTCCCAGGCTTATGCCGCCCGCCACCCGCAAAACACATTGAGGAATAAAGGTCGGATTGAAATAGGCCTCGCTGAAACTTCTGCCCCAGGGCCAGCCGTCGGGCGTCAGCATAAAGCCCAGAACGCCGGAAATGAGAAAGGCGGAACAAAGGGCGGCGCCCACATAGGCCCAACTCAGAACCGTCAGCAAACCTTGCCGGCCGGGGTACAGCCGGTCCCACAAATAGTAATAAATCAGCAGAAAGATCACTTCCAGGGTGAAAGCACCCCACTCGATGAACCAGGGCCAGAAAAAAAGATGAATCAAAGAACCTATGCCCTCCGGGGCCAGGATGCCGGTAATGAACCAGATGCCCACGCCGGTGACGGCCCCCAGGGAGGTTACAATCACCACCACCGGCCCCAGCAGGCCGCGGACGGTTTCCGCCCAGAAGACGCCCCGGCCCCGCCAGGCCAATGTTTGAAACAGTGCCAGCATGGTCATCATGCCAATGGCCACGCCGTGGCTGATAATCACATGGAATACGGCATCAAGGGCGATGGTCATGCCGTCGCCGAGGCCGGGGATATGCAGTAAGGGAAAGAACATGACTTATTTTCCCTCCGAAAGGGGAATGGTCCTGA
>JAEXGX010000254.1 GCA_023450535.1 Pseudomonadota bacterium
CATCATCGCCCACTTCAAGCAGAAGCAGCCCCATATTGAAGCTGTTGCGGTAGAAGATGCGGGCGAAGCTGTGTGCGATGACCACGGGCATGCCAGCGCCCAGAATGGCGACCGGGGCATGTTCACGGGAAGAGCCGCAGCCGAAATTGCGGCCTGCGACCATAATGTCGCCCTTGGCCACACGCTTCACCCAGCCGGGCTCCAGCCCTTCCATGCAGTTTTCGCCCAGTTTGACGGCATCCGTGGTAACCAGAAAACGCGCGGGGATGATCGCGTCGGTATCAATATGATCCCCGACTTTATGCGCTTTGCCCTTGAAGTTCATGGGAAAATCCTTTGCTGAATGTGGGAGCGAATGCACATTCGGAGCTTGTCCGAACGCGTAAGATTTTTATTTTATGCAAAAGCGCTCCTGCCCGCAAGGGAAGAGCGCAGGGCTTTTCCTGTACGAGGGCGAAGACTGTCAGAGCCGGAGGCGGTTCAGCATGATATGACGCTGAGAGAGGCCCATGAGAAATGTACGCCGTGCTTCCAACTGAGCACTATACGTTCGGAAGATATCCTGACCCTGTAACAGGTTGGAGGCGTCATCCCAGGCACACAGGTATTGTTGCAGCAGGGGAATGTTATCGAGGGCTACCTCCGGGGTGGAACTGTATTCCAGATAGTTTTTGTCCACTGTATTCAGGCTGCCGCCTGCTCCGGCTGAACGGAAACCTTCATCCGCCAGCAGCAAACCGGACAGAAAATGCCCGAGAGAATCATATTTGGCTTTACCGGAATAGCGTTTTAATGCGTCATTGACGGCAGGGCGTTCCAAGCGTTCGGCAATGCGGGCGGGATCAAGCCGGAAAGGTGTATTCGAGCCGATCATCAGCGGGTCGAGGTCATTCCACCATAAAAGGACGTAAGGAAATGCAGAGGCAAAGGTGTGTAAAATGCTTTGCATTTCCGCGCTGGTGAGCTGCTTGACGGGCAAAACCTGGGTGAACATGCCCCCTAGGGCAAGACGGGAACGGCACAGATCATAGAATTCCCGGCTGTAGAGCGTAGCACAGTTGTGGCTGTAAAACGGCGGATTGGAATCAATTTGAATCAGATCGTGAGGGCGCTGGGAGTATTTGACAAAACTGAAGGCGTCGTCGATGTGAAAGTGGACGCGAGGGTCGGAACGAAGCGGCGCGTTGCCTTCCATGAGCCGGAGAGCCATGTCCACATTGCCGGAAGAAATATCCACCAGGTCGATGTGTTGTATTTCAGGGAAGAGCAGGGCCGCGCGATAGGTCAATCCTCCACCGAAGCATAACCCGAGCACGGATTCCGGCGTCTTTTCCATAAGCAACAAGGGGATAAAACCCTGGACGATGAAGCTGGGAGAGCCTCCCCGGCTGAAGGCTACGAGATTTTCATAAAGAATGGTTTGTCCATGTGAGTTTTTTACCGCCCAATTAGTGCCCAGGACTCCTTGACAAATTTCTGTCACTTCACCATTCCCCTTCATGCGCTCCAGGATCGCAGGAACCATTCCTCTTTCGGCGTCCGGCGTCTGAGAATCCGAAGGGTTGAAAGGGATGAGAAGGGGCAGGGCGAGACTGACGGCAAGCAGGGAGGGCATGACGGCATGTTTTTTCAGGGAGGGGAAAGGGGGGCGGGAGGAAGCTGTTGTTAACCAGATGACAACTGCGCAGCCGACCCCGCAGAGCAGGAATAAGCGCATAACTCCGTCCAGACCCAGCATGGGCAGAAGGAGAAAAGGCGTGCACAACGAAGCAGCCAGACTGCCCAGGGTATTGACAGTATAGGCTCGGCTGGCGGCGCGGCCAATGGCCTCCGGCGAGCCTCCGATGGCACGGGTTACGGCGGGAAAACTGCCTCCCATGCACATGAAAGGGGGAATCAGTGCGAAAAAAATAAATACTGCCTCAAGATGAGGAGAGCGGGAGGCCAGCAGAACAATAGGGCGGTGCCATTGCGTGAGCAGCGCCATGATGCCTCCGTGCAGCAGTGAAGATGCCGCGAACAGTGCGCCGAGAACGCCGCGAGGGGAAAAACGATCCGCCAGACGGCCCGCGAGCGCACCCCCCATCGCTGTGCCGAGGATGACGGCGGCGATGCAGGAAGCGTAAAGGTAAATGGAGTCCCGGAAAAAAAGCTGGAAATATCGCATCCAGCTCAGCTCATAGCCAATATATAAAAAACCGGAGAGGGCAAAGACAGGGAGCAACGGGCCGGTCTTTACGAGCCGGCTCGGGGCGGGGGCAGCTTTGGGTGGAGAGGCAGGCGTTTCACGCCGGGAAAGCTGAAGGGCGCAGAGAGCCACAGCCGCATTCAGAACCGCCGCCAAAAGGTTGGAGTGGAAAAGACCGAGATGCCGGAACAGGAACCAGCCTGCCGCGCACACGCCCAGCGCAGCGCCAAGAGCATTCATGCCGTAGATGAGACCGGTGTCTCTGCCGAGCTTTCCCGCCCGCCGGGAATAAGATTGGATGATGAGCGGCACGGTGGCCCCCATGAGCACTGCGGGCGGCAACAGGATGCCGGCGGACAGAAGTAAACGGATAAATGCCGTCTGGCGCAGACTTTCGCTGGCAGCGGGATACCATGCGGCGTAGGCGAACTCCGCCAGTTCCATGACATGCGGCACCAGCAGTGCACAGACACTGATGCCCGCTTCGACAAGGCCGTAAGCCCGCAACGGACGGGCTAGCCTGGAGGCCAGCCCTCCGCCCCACCAGCCGCCCAGCCCCAGGCCCAGGAAGAAAACGGCGGTGACCACACTGACGGCAGTAAAGCCTGAGCCGAAGACCAGACAGAGCTGTTTCACCCATACAAGCTGATAAATGAGGCTGCATGCGCCGGAAACGGCATAGAGCAGAGGCAAAACAGCAGCGGAGGTTTGAAGTCCTATGCGAGAGGTGGAGCCTTCCATGAACGGCGCGTGAGACGGGAGCAAGTCTTGCATGGCGTGATCCGGGGCTTGAATGAGGGGAAGCCGCCGCAGAAGAGGGAGAGTGCTTCTGCGGCGGTGCGAGTCCCGAAAAAGGGACTCTGTTTTTTGGGGAAACGCTTAATAACTGCGGAAGTTCAGCACGTCGGCGTTATCAACATCATCATGGAACTGATCGGCAGATTCACTGACCTTGTTCTGGGCTGCTCTGTCATATGCTACAGTTTCAGGCTCGGGCTTGATGCTGAATTCCGTATTGGCAGCGGGCAGTACCGGGTGCTGTTCAGGCATGGGCAGTTGCGGCACATATTCATAGGGCACCCGATAGGCGCGGTATACCATGTTGGTCATCTTCGGTTCAGCCGTTTTCCTGCCCCATCCCAGGCCGGGCCAATCGTATTCCGGGTTGATGAATTCCCATACGGTTTCGCGATCCGGCGTCACTTCAAAGATTCTGCCTCCGTCGCCCTCTGTAATCAGCGTATTACCGTTGGGCAGACGCTGGGCGGAACTGATGGCCGGGCTGAAAAAGTAATGCGCGAGA
>JAEXGX010000142.1 GCA_023450535.1 Pseudomonadota bacterium
GGGAAAGTCTGGAGCAGTTCACTCTGCACGCTTTTGTGCGCAACTATTCCGAGCTCACCTTGAGCCTGAAAACGCGCAAGGACGGGTATATCTGGTGCAAAGTCGCCCTGTCCCGGCTATGTGATACGGATGGCCGCCTGTTGCGCTATCTCGGCACACTCAATGACGTGGACCAGGCCACCCGCTCGCTCAACAGTCTGCGGTACAGGGCCGAATATGACCCCCTCACCGGCGTGTATAACATGCGAACCTTTTATGAAAAGGCCAAGCAAATGTTGCACTCCCGCTCCGCCGGAGCGTGCAGCATCATCCGCATGGATATTGAACGCTTCAAGGTCATCAACGATCTTTACGGCTTGCACGAAGGGGATCGGCTGCTCTCCGCCATTGCGGAAATATTACGTGTCGAATTGCATGGTGAAGGAGAACTGGGCAGGCTTGGCGGGGACATCTTCTGCATATGCGTGGAATATTCCCGCTCCCGCATTGTAGAATTCATTTCCCGGCTTGAAGCCTCACTGGCGCAGTATCCACTGCCGCTGAAAATCGTCCCGGCCTTCGGCATCTGCGAAGTAGACATGCCGGAAACTCCGGTCAGCATCCTCTGTGACTGGGCCAATCTCGCCCTGAGTTCTGTAAAAGGAAACTATCTGGTGCGTCACGCCTTTTATGACGGACAGATGCGGGACAAGCTGTTACGCGAAAAACGCATTGAGGCGCGGATGCGCAGTGCTCTCCAGCAGGGACAGTTCCAGATGTACCTTCAGCCCAAAGTGCACATGGGCAATTCGACCATTGTGGCTTCCGAAGCGCTGGTCCGCTGGATTGATCCGGAAGAAGGCATCATCCCGCCCATGAATTTCATTCCCCTGTTCGAACGTAACGGATTCATTCTTCGCCTGGACGAATACATGTGGGAACAGGCCTGCATCTACCTGCGGCGCTGGATTGATGAAGGGCGCACGCCAACACCCGTTTCCGTCAACGTCTCGCGTATCCATGCCTATGACTCCACATTGGGCGACAAACTGATTTCTCTGGGCGAACGCTACGGCATTCCTCCGCATTTGCTGGAAATCGAACTAACGGAGAGCGCATTCATTGATAATGAATCACGCCTGCTCGACACCATGAAACGCCTGAAGGAACGAGGCTTCGTCTTTGCCGTGGATGATTTCGGCGCAGGATATTCCTCACTGAACCTGCTGAAAGATCTTCCGGTAGACATTATCAAGCTTGACCGGGCCTTCCTGAACGATGTGTTCGCCACAGAACGCGGTAAGGCACTGATCCGCAGTATTCTCGCGCTGGCGAAAGACATGGGACTGAAAACCGTGGCTGAAGGCGTAGAGACAGAAGAGCACGCCGCGCTTCTTCTACGGGCTGGCTGCTCTACGGCTCAGGGATTTTATTATTCCCGCCCCGTACCTGCGACAGAATTCGAGAGAATGGCCTTCGGCCCGCAACCGCCCTTTCATGTATCGCCCGAGTTGGCGAAAATCGCTGAAGATATTGACAGAGAAGAATAACGCAGTTACGGCGTCATAAGTGCCGCCGCAGCCCATCGTTAACATAGGAAAATCCGGGGCGTTAGCTCCGGATCTTTTTGTTCGAGTTCCTTTTCCTTCCGCCCTCCCGGATGGGGAAGGAGAAAGAAGCAATTACATCCAAAATTCGACGCTCCCTCCTTCGCGCTACAACACTCTTCAATCTAAAATAGTACTTAACTCCCTCTGCCCGGAAGGCATCACGCCTCGCGGCACCACCAGATCACGCGCCCGATAACCCGGACGGAATCAGCCAGATCCCCCTGCAAATCCACTTCAATGGGATCGTAGTTGCGATTCAGACTGCGCAGAACTAACCGCCCTCCCGGCAGGGTTTCAATCTGTTTGATATAAATCTCTTCATTCACTCCCACCGCGTAGATGGCGTGGCCAAAAATACGCGTCTGTGCCTGATTCACCAGCACCATGTCGCCATGCCGGATGTCCGGCTCCATACTGTCGCCGAACACCTTCATCAGCACCATGCGATCCGGATCTCCCTTACGGCACAGCCATTCCTGGCGGAAGCCAAAATACCCCTCGACTTCGCCGCCACTCTCCAGACTCCCCATACCCGCCGCCAGACGAGCACTCACCAGCGGCACAAACGCCATTTCCACACGGCCCGCCTCACGCGGCAGTTCGGCATTCTCGTAGAGCGCCGGGGAAGGAGAGGAAACACCGGGTACAGGTCTCGCTTTACCCCGTCCAAAATACACCCAGTCTGTGGACAGATCAAAGCGTGCCGCCAAACGCAACACCCATCCATCCGGCACCCGTCCCTTGCGCCGGGCCTGGCTCACTGCCTGCGGCGTGACGCCCAATAACTCCGCAAGCTGACTGTCACGGCGCAATCCCGCCCCTTGCAGCAGCCTGTCCAGCACTTGCCCGCAACCAGCTTCGCATCCCGTTGCAACATCCGGAGAACATATATCTTTCATGCGATCCAGCCTTGCGCTATATTGTTCCAAAAAACGTTCAGGAAAATCCGGAACGCTTTCGATCTGTGTGCGAAGCAGTACACCGTATATTTTTTATTTTTCTAACTACCATCCCCTGCATCGCTCTAAACGACAGAACCAACATGTTCAGCGTAGCGAAATCTGCATCGCGTACATTGAGATGTTAAACGTCAGGACACACAAAAGTCAATCTAAAATTTAATTCCAACATCATGCTTAGCATATTTTGTAAAAGTTATAAATTTTTACTTGACTTATTCATTTTATTCGAGCAAATTTTTCTCAGTCGATTCACTATTTTAATTTTTAATTAATATTTTCCCCTTTGGAGGATGGATATATGGCTATCAGCGAAGATTTGCGCAGCGTCCAAGCCGTGCTCGGTTCGTCGGCCATGGCGTCCCTGAATGAACGACAGGCATCCCTATTGCGCCTGGCCTGTGACAATCTGTCCGCACTGGCCGAACAGGTGGAAGCGTTGGAAGAACTTCCGCTGGCAAATCCGATCAAGACTTTTCATGCTCTTGGCATGCCGTCCGTTCTGTTCAGGCCAAACCCCACCCGACGCACGGTTCCATTGCATTAAAAAATGGTAGAGTTCTCCGGACTCAATCTGTAATCTATTCCTTTCGATTTATCCGTGCCCCTCTCGGCTGCCGTGCCGGATACGTCCGGTGCGGCGGCTTTTTCCATGCTTCCCGTTCCCACAGCAAGCAAGTGCTCCAGATTGATGAAAACCCCTCTTTGAGGGTTCTCGCCGCCCGCCGGCGACCCCATATATTTTGGGGCCGCCGGGCGGAAAGGCACGAAAATCGCTCGCTGGCTTGCTGTCTGTTTCCCTAAGCCGCTATGCGACTAAGGGAAATGCCCCTCCGGCCAGCTTACGACGCAGCGAAGCCGCGACCTACTCGCAATTTTCGAGGCTGCTGACTTTTTCAGCAGGCTCTGTTCTTTTTAGTGTTCACGCCTGCTCCGCAAGCGGAGAACGGCTGATCCTTTCCTCTTTTCCTTCCTGTTCCTTTCCGCTACACTTCCTGGCATGGCCTTTCACCGGAAGAGGAACCTATGAACACATCTGAACTTTTCAACAAACTCGACATTGACGGCCCCATACTTGCCCTGGATATCGGCAGCGGCACTCAAGATGCTCTGCTTGCCGTCCCCGATACGGCTCCTGAAAACTGGCCGCGCTTTGTCTTGCCCACTCCTGCCCTTCAAGTGGCCTCCCGCATTCGTGAACTCACGAGACTGCGCACACCTCTATGGCTGCACGGTGCCAATATGGGCGGCGGTTTCGGCGGCGCAGTGACAGAACACCTTAAACAGGGTCTGCGCCTCGCCGCAACACCTCAAGCCGCCTCGGCTCTGCACGATGACATACATCGTGTCCGAAGCATGGGCATCACCATTACGGAAGACGAGCTTCCGCAGTGCCCTGTGGGTTTTGCCCCCGTCTTTCTTTCCGACTATTCCCCGGGATTCTGGAACAGCCTGTTCGATGCCGCCAACCTGCCCCGGCCCGCACTCGTTGTGGCGGCGGCGCAGGACCACGGCGTCCATGCCGACACAGGTAATCGGGAAGGTCGCTTCCGTTTGTGGAAGCGCCTGCTCCACGACAGCAAGGGAGACCCGGCCAAATGGCTGTATGCCGAAGCCCCGGCCGAATGTACGCGTCTTGCAACGCTCCAGCGCGCCATTGGCGGCGGCCCGGTGGCAGACACCGGCACTGCGGCAGTGCTCGGCGCACTGGCTACGCCGGAAGTGGCCGAACGTTCCGACCGGGAAGGCGTGCTCGTGGTCAACGCAGGCAACAGCCATACCACGGCTTTTCTGGTTTTCCACCGCGAGGTGCTGGGTGTCTATGAACATCATACCGGCATGCTGTCCGCCGCCGAACTGGCAAAAGATCTGGACGAGTTCCGCCTTGGATGGCTACCGGATGAACAGGTGCGCGCTACAGGCGGACATGGCTGCGTGTTCGGCGCTCTTCCGCCCGAAGCGGAAGGCTTCCGCCCCGCTTTCATCCTTGGCCCACGCCGCGAGCTGCTGCGCGGACGCGGCGCGTTCATTGCCCCCTATGGCGACATGATGCTGGCGGGCTGTCATGGCCTGCTGTATGGCATCATGTCCGGCGGTATAGTGCGATAGTTTCAACGACACGGAAACTCCCGGCGCTTTCAGCGCCGGAACATCTGACGCCGTCTTGCCGTATGGCCGGCTCACAGCCCGAACTTGGCGCAAATCCGCGCATACTTTGCGGCTGACAATTCGGCCCTCTTGCCCGGAATCTTCCCGGAACCTTCCAGCCCACGGACGCATCAATGGAATACTACGACATTGCCGAAACATGGAGCGCGGATCAGATCCGCGAGGAACAGACGAAACGCCTGCGCGCGGCCATCACCAAAGCCTGCAAAGCTCCTTTCTACGCAAAAATTCTGGACGAGGCAGGACTTTCACCCTGCGACATCACCAGCCCGGAAGATATCCGCCGCCTGCCCTTCACCAGCAAGGACGATTTGCGCGCCCAGTACCCTGATCGCCTGTGTTGTGTTCCTCGCGCACAGCTCGTGCGCATGCACTGTTCCAGCGGCACCACCGGTTCCCCCGTGGCCATTTGCTACACGCAAAAGGACGTGGACACCTGGGCCGACCTCATGGCCCGCAGTATGTTCGCCACGGGCATTCGCCGGGAAGACACCTTCCAGAACATGTCCGGTTACGGATTGTTTACCGGCGGTCTGGGCATTCATTACGGAGCGGAACGCCTCGGCTGCATGACCATTCCCGCCGGGGCGGGCAATACCCGCCGCCAGATTAAGCTGATCAAGGATTTCGGCGTTACCGCCGTGCATATCCTGCCATCCTACGCCTTGCATGTGGCTCAGCAGATTGAAGAAGAAGGCGAAGACCCCCGTGAACTGCCGTTGCGCATCGCGCTGGTGGGAGCTGAACCCTATACCGAGGAAACCCGCCGCCGCATCGAATCCATGCTGGATCTCAAGGTTTACAACAGCTTCGGCATGTCGGAAATGAACGGCCCCGGAGTGGGTATTGAATGCGAAGAGCAGAGCGGCCTGCATATCTGGGAAGATGCCTACATTCTGGAAATCATCGACCCCGAAACGGGCCGCACCCTGCCTGACGGGGAAGTAGGCGAACTGGTCATGACCACACTGACCCGCGAAGGCATGCCTCTGCTGCGCTACCGCACGCACGACCTGACCCGCATCATCCCCGGGGACTGCGCCTGCGGCCGCAAGCACCGCCGCATCGACCGCATTCTGGGCCGTTCCGACGACATGTTCATCCTCAAGGGCGTGAATATCTACCCCATGCAGATCGAACAGGTGTTGATGGGCTTTCCCGAAGTCGGGCACAACTATCTCATCCGGCTGGAAAAGCAGGGGCTGCTGGAAACCTTGCGCGTGCTCGTGGAAATCCGCGAAGACCACTTTGTGGAAGATATGCGTGTCCTGCGCAGCCTCCAGGACAGCATCGCCCGCCGCCTGCGCGACGAAATTCTGATAACGCCCAAGGTCGACCTGGTGCAGGGCGGCAGTCTGCCCCGTACCGAAGGCAAGGCCCAGCGCGTCGTGGATCTGCGCGACACCCCCGAAGGCGGAAACTGATTCATGGGTATTGCCCTGATTTCCGCTTTCATCGTAGTGCTGGCGCTCTGTGCACTGCTCAACCTTGTCATGCTGCCCGGCAACTGGGCCGTGGTCGGCCTTGTTGCCCTTTACGCATGGCTTGGTTCTGCTACTCCCGAACTGGGAGTGCTCTTTTTCGTCGCCCTTATCGGTATGGCCGTGGTGGGCGAAGTGATAGAGTTCCTGACCCAGATCTGGGGCGCGAAGAAATATGGTTCTTCCAACAAAGCCACCTTCGCGGGCATGATCGGCGCCATTGCCGGGGCGATTTTCTTCGCTCCCTTCCTCTTCGGCATCGGCGCCATTTTCGGTGCGCTGGCCGGAGCCTGGGCTGGCTGCTACGTAGCAGAGCGCCTGTTGTCCCATCGCTCCCAGGCCGATGCGGTCACTGCCGCCAACGGCGCTCTGGTGGGCCGCTTTCTCGGCATGGTTGTCAAGCTCGGCCTCGGTATCGCCATGGTCGTTCTTACCGCTTCCGCCATTTGGCCCAAGTAGAGGAAACGGCGGAGGAAGGAGGAAACTTTTTAAAAAGTTTCCTCCTTCCCCCTGCCCCCCCCCTTCTTCTTTCAAAACTTTTTAATAGGCGAAATTCATGAACGCCCTGTTGTTCACGCACACATTTTACACCAATGCGAACGCCCTTTTTCTCCCATAACCTTATCCATCCCCAAAGGCCGTAACGTTGAATCAGGAAACTTTCGCCGACGCCATGCGCCGCCTCCGGCTCGTGCTGGTTCGCACGCGCTTTCCGGAAAATGTGGGCACCGCCGCTCGCGCTTCAGCCAACTTCGGCCACGCGCCGCTGTATCTCCTTGACCCGGAACGCTGGGGCGAATCCGGCAAAGCCAAGGCTCTGCCGCTGGCCACCGCCCAAGGCGCGCCCATGCTGGATTCACTGACCCTTTCCCCCTCCCTGGCGGACGCCGTGGCCCCTTGCACGCTGGTCATCGGCACCACCGCCCGCACCGGCGGCTGGCGCCGCCAGCTGTTCACGCCCCGGCAGGCCGCAGCCTGTGTGGCGGAACGCCTCACAGCGGGCGAAGAAGTCGCCCTTGTCTTCGGGCCGGAAGATCGCGGCCTGAGTAATGAGGATCTCGAACATTGTGGCATGCTGGTCACCGTGCCCACAGCACCGGATGCGTCTTCCCTCAACCTCGCCCAAGCCGTACTGTTGCTGGTCTATGAATGCTTCCTTGCCCTGCCCGACGCCCCGCGCGTACCGGATCACGGCGCGCTATCCCGCCGCGTCACACAGGAAGAACGCGATATCCTGCACCGCACGCTCAAGGAAACCCTGCTGGAGTTGGACTTTCTCAAGGCTGACAACCCCGATTACTTTTTCCTGCCCATGGCCCGCTTTTTGGATCGCGCTGACATGCGGCGGCATGAGATGGACATGTTCATGGGCATTTGCCGCCAGATCCGCAACAAAGCGAGCGGCGGGCAAAATTCCGGGAGTTGAGTGTGTCCGATGCGCCAAATCTGGTCATACAGCTCCAACGCATGGGCGACCTCGTCCTGAGCTTTCCCCTGCTGGTCTGGTTGAAAGCAGCCGAACCGGATCGCCCGCTCTGGGTGCTGGCTGAACCTGCGTTCTTCAAACCGCTTATGCCTCTGTCGCCTTCCGTCGTGTTCTTTCCGCCAGAAGCGGCGGATCAGCTTGCCCGCACCCCATTGCACCGGGTTATCAACCTCAGCCACAGACCGGAAGCCGCGCGCATCGCAAGCCGTATGCGGGCAGGACAAAAGCTGGGTGCGCTCAGCACGGGTGACGCCACGCGCATTGAAGGCGTCTGGCAACTGTACCGCGCCTCTCTGGTACACAATAACCGGCACAACCTCTTTCATTGGGCGGATCTCAACGCACTGGACATCATTTCTCCCACCGCCATGCGCCGCACGGCATGGCCTTCCCCCCGCCTCCCCCACCTGACGCGCGGGGGCAGAGTCGGGCTTTTTGTCGGCGCGAGCGAGGCGGCCAAAAGACCAGAGCCCGCATTCTGGGGGGCATTGGCACGTGAGTTGCTCCGGCGCGGGCACAAGCCTGTTTTTCTCGGCGGAGAATCCGAGCGTTCATCAGGAGCAGCAGCCGCATGTGCGGTGGGGATACCACGCAGCAACCTGTGCGGTAATTTCCGCCTGGATGAATTGCTTCGCTTTTTGCGGGAACTGGATCTGCTGATCTCCCCGGATACCGGCCCCATGCACATCAGCGCATGGGGCGGCACTCTTACGCTCAATTTGTCCATGGGGCCGGTCAACGCCTGGGAAACAGCCCCTTTTCCTCCAGGGCATTTCATCCTGCGCCCCACTGCCTCCTGTGTAGGCTGCTGGCAATGCCTGAGAAACCCGAAATCCCCGCCCTGCCGCGAACACTTCCAGCCTGCACGCATTGCCTTTCTGGCGCATTGCCTGCTCTCGGGCAAGTCTGACTGGAAGGAAGGCAGGCACATGAAGCAATTTCCGCTTATTCCCGGACTTGAACTGTTGCGTACGCGGCGCGCCTCTCCGCTGGGCCTGTTTGATCTGGAGACATTGTCCGGAAAATTCACGAAAGATTCCCCCGGAAATGCCCGCAACGCGTTGGGGCAATTTTGGCGGCAATGGTTCCTCGCCCGGCTCAATAGCCATATACAAGGCCAAGCGTCTGACCTTGCGCATGCCGCATTCCACCTCGCCGAATTCCACCCCCGCGCGCTTCCGCTGCTGCGTGCGCGCCTACCCCGCATTCAGGCTGAATGCGCTCTGGCCCTGCGCCGGAACACGCCCCTGCCAGAAGAGTTTTGGAGCGGCACGCCCCCGCTGCTCCGTCCGTTGACCGGCTATCTCCAATTCTTGCTGGAAAATGGCGATTACCGGCGAGATGTTTGGAAAGAGACGCTGGAACACCTGGAACACCTGGCTGCTCTGCTCGTCGAAACGTAAGACAGGGGCAAATAACGTATTCAAAGTAAAATACCTCCGGCAAAGCTTGCCGCCCTTTCCTCCCAACCAATGTGATTTTATTGATTTTTTCAGTTTGGCACACTCTTTGTATTCATCCCGGCACA
>JAEXGX010000389.1 GCA_023450535.1 Pseudomonadota bacterium
CGCCCTTGGTCAGCGTGGCTTTGTCGAGCGCTCTCTGGAAGACGCTGATGTGGTTTTCCTGAATACTTGTTCCGTGCGGGAAAAACCGGAACAGAAGGTGCATAGTGCACTTGGACGGGTCCGGCAAGTCAACCCGCGCGCCGTGGTGGGCGTGGGGGGCTGCGTGGCGCAGCAGCTTGGCGGTGAACTCATGAAGCGTCATCCTCAGGTTCGGTTGGTGGTAGGCAGTGATGGCATTGTCCATGCACCGGACGCCTTTGTCCGCCTTTTGGAAGAAGACGCCCTGCGCCTGAGTTATCTCGATTTTACATCGGGGTATCCGGATCGGGATCCCTGCCTGAGTGGAGCGGAGGGCAAAGGCGTTACGCCTGTGGCCTTTGTGAATATCATGCAGGGTTGCGATAATTTTTGCGCCTATTGCATTGTGCCCTTTACCCGGGGGCCGCGTAAATCGCGTTCCAGTTCCGCCGTATTGGAGGAGTGCCGCGCATGGCTTGAGCGCGGCGCGGGCGATATCACTCTTTTGGGGCAGAACGTCAATGTTTTCGGACAAGATGATGAGGGAGACGGAACCTCTTTTCCCGAGTTGCTGCACAAGGTGGCGGCACTGCCGGGGGTGAGGCGCTTGCGCTTTGTCACTCCGCATCCGCGTGATTTTTCAGAAGAAACAGTGGCTGCGTTTGCGGAGTTGCCGCAACTTTGTTCCCGCCTGCATCTGCCCTTGCAATCGGGGTCGGATTCTGTGCTGGCCCGCATGGGCCGGGGCTATGACATGGGCCATTATCTGGATTTGGTTGCCCGCTTGCGCAAGGCCAGGCCAGACATCGCCTTGTCCACAGATCTCATTGTGGGCTTTCCCGGCGAGACGGAAGCGGAATTTGAAGATACCTTGCGCGCAGTGGATGCAGCGGGCTTCATGTCCAGTTTTTCTTTCTGCTATTCGGATCGGCCCGGTACAAGGGCTTCCGCCATGCCGTTCAAGGTTGCCCGTGAGGAGCAGCTTGAACGGCTGGAACGTTTGCAGACGCTCCAAAATGAAAGAACGGAAGCCTGGTTGGCCGGACGGGTGGGAATGGCTTCGGATGTGCTGTTGGAAGGGCGTAGTCGCAAAGAAGCCGGGGAACCCGATGACGGCACGGAAACATGGCAGGGACATGACCCTTGGGGGGATACGGTGAATTTGACTCTGCCTGAAGGGACCGGGCGGCCGGGCCTGTTTGTTCCGGTTCGTTTCGCTGCGGCAAAGAAGCATTCATTGATGGCGGAAGCCATGAGTCCGGAAAGTGTCCGGGCGTGATTCAGGTAAAGAGGAGAGGCAGGAACATGGTGGAAATGAAGGTACTTGGGCTCACAATGGAGGGAGACAGCAATTCTCCCATTCTTGTGTTGCAGGAAAACGGAGGGGCGGAGATTCTGCCCATCTGGATTGGCGCGTCCGAGGCTCTTTCCATTTCGCTGGCTCTTAATGGCAAGAAGCTTGATCGCCCCTTGACGCATGAAACAATGTTCCGGGTTCTGGGCAAACTTGGCGCGTCCGTCGTGGGAGTGGACATTACCGAATTGCGTGAAGGAACATACCTGGCCGAAATAGAGATTGTTTCCGGTACGGAAAGAGTGCGCCTGGATTGCCGCCCTTCTGACGGCATAGCGCTTGCCGTGCGCGCGCATGCGCCTATTCGCGTGGCCGAGGAAATTCTTGAGGCCACGGCCAAGTCGCGAACGCGCCGCCGGGGCGAGGACATGGTGACGACCTTCATGCCGGACGACCCTGCCAGCCCCGAGGCGGGCAAGTTGCTCCAAAGTATGGAGGCCGCAAGCCCGTACAAAATGTAGAGAACTTTGTACCTCCCGCTGCCTCTCGAACAATTCCATGGTGAAATTGTTCAAGGAGCCGTTCAGGGAGGTTCATCTTATTTCGACTATGTTCTGTTCCAGTTATACTTTGTCCTTTCCCAGTTTGATTTTGTCTGCGCGGAAATGGCGCGCCTTGGCTTCCTCTATGGGGCTGTTGCCGAAAAAACGTCTGTATTCGCGGCTGAATTGTGAAGAATTGGTATAGCCGACACAGGCGGCGGCTGAACTTACATTCATACCTTCCTTTGTGATGAGCTGTTTGGCCTTGTGCAGGCGGATGCTTTTCAAATACTGAACAGGAGAGGACGCCGTGACGGCCCGGAATGCCAGGTAAAAGTTGGAAATGCTCATTCCCGCTTCTTTCGCCATGGTTTCCACATCGAGTTCTTTTGCATAATCTCGTTGAATGACCCCCAGGGCTTTGAGTACTCGTCTCGAGTTTCCGTCCATGCCGCCGATGGCTTGGAGTATCCGGCCCTGTTCACTGCGCAAGGTGCGGTAAACAAGCTCACGGACGATACTCGGCCCGAGTATGCGGCTTTCCATGGTATCACCAAGGCTGTTCAGCAACCTGACGAGCGCGCCACGCATGTCGAGCACGAGTTCCCCCGTGCCAATACCGCGAGGTGCCTCGGTCTCGGGAAGGATATCGTCCATTTCCAGAAGCAGTCCGCCAAGCATCATATAATTTAGTTCAATGCACAGCGCCAAAAACGGCTTTTCCCGCGTGGCATCCGGTATTTCGCACTCAAGAGGCAGGGGAATGGAAAGTATGAGAAAATGATTTTGATCACAAATATGATATTCTTCTCCCAGATAACTGCGCATGGAGCCCTGGACGACGAAGAGAATGCTCGGCGGGTACAGGACGGCATGCCGGGAGAGGGGGCGGGAGATGCGCAGAAAGCGCACCCCCTCCACCTGCGAGGCGGAAAGGCCCTCTTCGGCAGCATGGATGTCGAGAAAGCGACTCATGATAGCTGGTGAAGCGGCGTCGAGCATGTCCATAAATAGTCCTTGTTTTGTGAGAAAAGCGAACAAAGACATGAGGCGCGAAACACGTGGTTCCTGCTGGAATTCTGGCGAGTTTTACGGTTTTAGGCAAGCTTTTTGTGAAAGCTGTGACAATTAGAGAAAAATAAATTTGCCATGCGATGTTCGATCGCAAACAGGGGGTGAGCGAGTCAGGAAATAATTTGCGAAAAAGGTATCAGCATTTTTCCGTTATGGGGCGCTATCATACCCTTCACCAGAGAAAGGGCAGGTCGCCGGGATTTGGGGGCAGCCTCTTTTTTAATTCTGCAATAAATCCAGGACCTGCTTATTCATGAATAAGCAGGTCCTGGATTTATTGCA
>JAEXGX010000392.1 GCA_023450535.1 Pseudomonadota bacterium
GCGTTGAGCATGGGAGAGAGGTGCACCGGCATTTCTTCCTTTTGCTCAACGCGAGCGCGGCTAAATAGGGGCAAGGGGTTTAATCCCTTGCGGGAAGGCACGAAAACCCTCAAAGAGTTTTTTATCCTGGCTTGAAGGAGGGACACATACCCTCCTTCAAGTGTGATGATAATCTCAGGTACACGGGAGGCATGATATGGCCGACAGCAGAAATGACAGCAGGGTGGATGCTTTTCTTGACCTGATCCGCCGTTCCGAGCGGGGGCGGTTGAAGATTTATCTCGGCTATGCGGCCGGAGTGGGCAAGACCTGGCAAATGCTTCAGGAGGCGCGGCGCCTTCGGGAACGTGGCGTCGATGTGGTGGCAGGCTATGTGGAAATGCACGGCCGCAAGGAAACGGAAACGCTGTTGGAGGGGCTGGATGTTATTCCGGTACGCAAGGTGCCGTATAAGGGTATTGAATTGCCGGAAATGGATCTTGACGCGGTCATTGCCCGTCATCCTGAAGTGGTGTTGGTAGATGAGCTGGCTCACACCAATGCGCCGGGATGCCGTAACGAAAAACGCTTTCAGGATGTGGAAGCTATCCTTGAGAAAGGAATTTCGGTTATTTCCACACTCAATGTGCAGCATCTGGAAAGCCTGTATGAAACGGTGGAGAAGGCCACGGGGATCCGGGTGCAGGAACGCATTCCCGATCGGATCGTGACGACAGCCGATCAACTGGTTAATGTGGATATAACTGCTGTGGATCTTCAGCAGCGTTTACGAGAGGGTAAAATTTATCCCTTGGAACGGGTAGAACATTCTTTGAAAAATTTTTTTCAGGAAGACAAGTTGGAGAACCTGCGTGAGCTCACCCTGCGTGAGATAGCGGCGCAACTGGATTCACGCCAGAGAGAGGAGTGTGTGGGCGGCGGCGTTTTCTGTCTCGATCAGGTCATGGTTTGCCTCAGTTCACGCGGGCCGCGTAGCGCCGTGTTGTTGCATGCAGCGTCACGTCTGGCCGGACGCCTCAACCGCAACTGGTATGCCGTCTATGTTCAAACTAAAAAGGAAGCCCCCGGAGCTGTGGACGCGGCGACCCAGCGCTCCCTCGCAAATACGCTGGCGCTGGCTCGTAATCTGGGCGCGCAGGTATTCATTTGCCGGGGGCAGGACGTGGTGCGAGCCATTTTGCATTTTGCAAGAGAATACCGGGTGGGGTACATTGTCATCGGCATGCCGGAAAAGCCGTTGCCCCTTTGGAAGCGGTTTTGCGGCAGGATTGGCGTGGTGGAGCGTTTGGCTCTGGAGAGTTCCGGCGTGACCATTATGGCGGTGGATACCAAAGGAACGCCGCCCGCTCCTGTTCCGGCCGGGGAAGATTTTGAAATCGCGAAATTGTCCTGAACAGCGTGAAGCCTGCGAGTCAGAACATCGTGTCCCGGTCATATACATGATGTCAGATATTTCAAAGTTGAAATGTACTACGGAGCCGAGCGAAGCGAGACTCCGCCGCGACGCAGGAGTAGCCGCAATTCACTTGCGGCGTTAAGCTCCTGCGGAGGCGTGAAGCCTGCGAGTCAGAACTTCGTGTCCCGGCCATGTATGATTTTAGTGTTAAACATTTTTTGTTGAGGGATGTTCAGGAGGGAATATGATGCGAAGCGGAGCGGAAGAAGACGGCCCGATGGAAGAACCAACGGAAGCATTGCGGACGGATCCGGGAAGAAGAGAAGACGGGGGCACGGTTATGGTGGCCCTGAGTTCACTTCCCACTGATGCAGAGATGCTGGTCCGCTACGGCCTGAAGCTTGCCGCCAGACGTGTTCCCTGTTATGCGGTGAACGTGCGCCGCCGTAAGGAAGGCCCTCTTGCGGCAAAAGCTGACAGGCAGCGAGGCATGTTGGCTTCGCTGGAAATGGCCGCAAGGCTGGGAGCCGTGCCTGTACTGCTCGACGAGGATGATGTGGTTTCGGCTCTGGCCGATTTTTGCGCATCCCGCAACGTGCGGGACGCAGTGTTCGGCGCATCACGGCTTTCCCCGTTGAGGGAACGGTTGCGCGGGTCGTTGCTCCTCGAATTTTTGTATGAATCGGTGGGCGTGGATGTACACGTCATTAACCTGACGCCGCGCCATCTTAATTTACAATAGAAGGAGCTGCTGATAAAGTCAGCAGCTCGGAAAATTGCGAGTAGGTCGCGGCTTTGCCGCGCCGTAAGCTGGCCGAAGGCTGCCCCGGAGGGGCATTTCTCTTGGCCGCATAGCGGCTCAGGGAAACAGGCAGCAACGCAACGAGTGATTTTCGTGCTTTCCGTCAAGCCGCTTTGCGGTTTAGACGGCGCAAACTCCGCGAAGCGGGGGTTGTCATCATTCAGAGATCAGGCAGGAAAGAATGAGTGCATTGCCATCGCTGCACAAGCGTATCAGGAGGTCATTTTTACGTGTAGTGCTCCTGTTTTGGGGCATTGGCATGCTCATGCTGGCCGCCGTGTGGTTCACCGGAAGGCTTCCTCTTCAGTTGGTGCGACTGAATTACGACTCCATTGTGTGGGCTTCCAGAATGGACCAGGCCTGCGATGCCATGCTTGCCCCCTCATTGTATCCGGAAAGAACGCTGGAGGGGTGGCGGGCCTTTTTTGCAGAAAATCTTGAGCGAGCCGAACATAACGTGACCGAACGCGAAGAAGAGGCTGCGCTGGTGCGCATACGCGCGGCCTGGGAAAAATTTCAGAGGGAGGCCGTGCCGAATGCTCTGGCTGTGAAGGCCGGTTTGCGTGAGCTTGAGAACATCAACGAAAAGGGATTGTTCCGGAGACTGGACGCGGGGCTGCGCTGGCGGGACGCAGTGGTTCTTGCAGGGACGCTGGCGCTGCTTGTGGTCGTTATTGCGGCTGTTTTCATGGCGGATGCCGTATCGGCCCGCATCGCCCATCCGTTGCGCCGGGCGGCCGAACTGTTGCGCGCCCGTCCTGTGCCGGGGCGAAGTCTGGCTCTGCCGGAACCGCAAACGCTTGATGTGCGTGTGCTTTTTGACGAGCTTACCCGACAGTGGGACTGGCTGGGCGAGCTTGACGCCCTCAACGTGCAACGTCTTCTTGAAGAAAAGCACAAGCTTGAGCTTATTCTGGAATCTGTGGAGGATGCCATTTTAGCCCTTGATGCGCAGGGCAGAGTTTTACTGGTCAGCCGCCGCATGCTGGGCATTGTCGGCATGTCTAGGGCAGAAGTCGAAGGTAGCCCTTGGCATGAACTGGTACATTCTGGAAAAGAAGAGGAACAGGGCGCTTCAGACAATCGAAAGGCGCTTGACCTGCTGCTGAACGCTCCCGCGCGGGGAGAGAGCGAGGTAGCCCTGAAAGAAGCAGGAGAGACACACGCCTTCAGGATCCGCGACCGCGATTTGATCATTGAAGGTAGGGCCGCTGGCCGTCTGCTGCTTTTGACCGATGTGACGGAAAAGGCCATGCGCGACACCCTGCGGGCCGAAATGATGGACTGGATCGGGCATGAACTGAAAACGCCTATCCAGTCTCTGGGGTTGGCTGCGGATCTGCTGAACAGACAACGGGATGGTATGGACGAGTCTTTGGGCATGTTGATTGATACCGTGCGTCAGGATACGGAACGCCTGCGCTCGGTGGCCCGGCAGTTCATGGATATTGCCGGTATGACGCCCGCCATGCTTCGTCTTGTTCCTGAGCGCGTGGAGCTGGGCGCGAAGTTGGACGAGTGGTTGGCTCCTTTCCGTCTGACGGCCAGAGAGGGAGGGCAATGCCTGCTTTTTACACGGAATGTTCCGGTTTTCGTCAATATTGATGCGGAGCGTTTTGCATGGGTACTTT
>JAEXGX010000420.1 GCA_023450535.1 Pseudomonadota bacterium
ATTCATTATTCCCGGACAGCCATGCTTCCCCGGCGCAACGCGCTTCCTCTCCCAGGTTTTCCAACCAGGCCGGAAGACAACACGCTACGAAACCTGGCAACTCGATCCGCCCGTGGTGCAATCGGAAATACTCCACGTTTTCCAGGTCATTCTCTCTGGCGCCCGCCATACCAGGAGGTTCAGCGCCGTAGCGTGTATCGCCCAAAAGAGGATGTCCCAGCGCTGCTGCATGCGCCCGGATCTGGTGTCGCGCGCCCTTGAGAATCAGACAGCCAGCCAGCGTGGCTTCACCTTCCAACGCCGCCCTGTTTCGCAGACATTCAGGAGCAATGCGCGCTAACGGAACAATCAGGGTGTGGCGGCGCGAGTCCGGGTGAGCGGCCATTTCCACCAGTACCCGTTCTCTTCCTTTGAGAATGAGGCGCTGCTTCACCAGATGCTCACCGGCCAGATGCCCCTGAAGCAGAGCCAGATAATACTTGCGGGTCAATCCGCCGTCCTGTGCCGCTTTCCAGCGCCTTTCTCCTTCCGCGTTCAGCGCGGCCATGACAATACCCGATGTGGCGCAATCCAAACGGTTCAGCAAACGCGCCCTTTCTCCAAACCCAGGCAGCAGAGAGTCCAACACTTCCAGAGCTCCCAGGCTTTCTCCGGGTTTTCCCGCCAGGGCTTCGCTGTGCATTCCCGCGGGCTTGAACAGCGCGGCCAGCCCGCCACCTTCTTCCGTTTCCGGGCGCAACACATACGGCGCGGGAATGGCCTCAGATACGGGAGTTTCCACAGCAAACTTTTCTTCAGGCTCAGCCAGCGCCAGCAGGTCGCCAAGCCGGACCTTGTGCGCGGCGGGGCGCGCCCGACCATTGACCAACGCCCGGCCCAGTTCGCAGGCTCTGCGTCTGCCGCGCAACCCCATGCCCGGCAGCAGACGTTCCAGCACTGCGTCCAGCCTCCTGCCCGCTTCATATTCGCCGACCACAATGTTCAATATTCCGTCCGCCATGCGGCCCCCCTGACTGTCACGCTTCCGCTTCAAGCGGTGTTCCGTTTGTCCGTCAAGGGTATCAACTGCTATCCTGCCTGACAATATGCTGTCCGTGAAGCTGAACAAACGCCTGGGGGACTTTTCCCTGAATCTGGAGTTCCGTCTTGCGGAGCGCTCTATCTGCGCCCTGTTCGGCCCGTCAGGTTCCGGCAAAAGCACCCTGATCAACTGTATCGCCGGGCTGTTAACGCCGGACGCGGGCCGCATCGAATGCGACGGCGACATCTGGTTCGACGCGGCATCGGGAAAAAATCTCCCTCCGGAACGGCGCGAGATCGGTTACGTTTTTCAGGATGGACGGCTTTTCCCACATCTCAGCGTGCGGGATAATCTTCTCTTTGGGAGGCGCTTTCGCGGGGGTAGCCAAAGTGCAGACGGCGCTCTCTCCCTTGATGCCGCCGCAGAGCTTTTGGGTATCGCCCCGTTACTGCGGCGTATGCCCTCCACACTCTCCGGCGGCGAAAAACAGCGCGTAGCCATTGGTCGCGCCCTGCTCTGCCGTCCGCGCCTGCTGCTCATGGATGAACCACTGACCGCCCTCGACCCGGCCCGGCGTGCCGAGCTCATGGACTATATCGCCCGCATCCCCACAGCCTGGAATGTCCCTGTGCTCTATGTCACCCATTCCGCAGAAGAGGCTTTGCGCCTTGCGCCGTCCTCACTGCTCGTCCGGCAGGGGGTCCTGGACGCCTTTGGCCCCACACGCGACATACTGCGGAAGGCCGGAGCCTTGCCCCCGTCCTCTCGTCTTTTTTCACCTTCTTCACCCCTGTCAGGAGCCTGCCATGCAAACTGTCTTTCCGCGTAAGCTTACCGGGCTTGCCGCCCTGCTTCTTTCCGTGACTTTCGCATTCAGCACCGCACTCACTGCGCGGGCCGAAGTTCCCACAGTAACCACGGGGCTGGGCTACAAACCCATGGTACAAGAACTGTGTGCCCTTTATGCCCAAAAAAGCGGCCAGACCCCCGTAGAAATGTACAACGGCAATATCGGACAGATGCTGGAACAGATCAAAGCAGGCAGTGGAGCGTCGGTGGTGGTGTCCGACAAGACCACTCTGGAGGCATCAGACGTGGCCTTTGCAGAATTTCGCCCGCTGGGTCAGGCCGTGCTCATACTGGCCTGGAAAAAGGGAGTTGACATCAAGGTTCCCGCCGATCTCAAAAAACCGGAAATCGCAAGCATCGGTTATCCGGACGCCAAAGCCGCCATTTACGGCAAGGCCGCTGTAGCCTTTATGAAAGGCAATGGCATGTATGAAGAGCTGCAACCCAAATTGACCATGTTCTCCACTGTGCCGCAGGTCTTTTCCTACCTGGTGTCCGGCAATCTCGACGCCGCTTTTGTCAACGAAGCGCTGATCAAAAAGCAGGGCGGCAAGGTCGGCGGATGGATGGAACTGGACAGGGGATACGAACCGCTGTTCCTCGTGGCCGGCGTAGTCAAGGGACATGAAAACGACCCTGACGTAAAAAAATTTCTTGATTTCCTTGCTTCACCAGAAGCCAAAGAGGTCTGTGTGAAAAATAATTTGCGGCCGTAGGGGGCCTCCGGGCAGGAGGAGGCGAATACACACAAGCTGGAAGATAGCGTAGTGCAAAGGTTTGAGCGTCGCATTTCGGATGCAGTTGCTTCTTTATCCTTCTGCCCTCCCGGCAGAAGGATAAAGAAGATCGAACAACCAAAATACGATGTCAAAACGCCGTACTGCAACGCCTCTCCGCGTCAAGTGAAAAAAAGAAAAGGTTCTGTTGTCGAACCGTGTTGATACCTCCGCGCTACACATAGAGCGTTGCCCCAGTTCCAGCGGCAACGCATGTTGCCGCAAAGGCAACCCGTGTTCCACACGGGCAAAAGGCACCAGGTATCCACGGCTGGCATCACTTCACCTCGTGAAGCTACGCTTCCCTCCGTTCCGCTCCGCGAAACATTGCTTCCGCTCCTCGCCCCCCTCCATGCCGCCCTACCAGGCGGCGGCATCACTCCTGGCGCGCCACGGCGGGCGCCTCCGGCGGTCAAGACGTATCCTCAACATCATTCTGCAACAGAGAAAAAGAAAACGTGATAACCAAACTTAAACACCCAAAACTTTTCCCTGCTCATTTTTTGAAAAATGAGGCCCCCTCATGTTCCCTCTGGACGAACTCAGCTCACCGGAAGTCAGCTTCTCCCTGCGTCTGACACTGCGCACCTGTGCAGTCTGTCTCATCCTCCATGCTGTGGCCGCCGTTCCGCTGGCCCGCTGGTCAAGTTCCGGCCCTGCTCCACTGCGCCGTATCCTCAGCTTTCTGATCACCCTGCCGCTCGTCTTCCCTCCCATCGCGCTGGGCTTCATGCTGCTGATGTTCTTCGGCTACGAAGGTTGGGGCGGCCGCGTACTGCGGGAAACAGCAGGCGTGAATCTGGTCTTTTCCCCGGCAGGCATCATCTTCGCCGCCTGGCTGGCAGGCCTGCCGCTGGTGGTCAAACCTGTACAGGCCGCGCTGGGTGCGCCTGAACTGAAGCGCCTGCGGGAAGCGGCGCGGGTCTGTGGGGCCGGGCCGCTGGCAACGTTCTTTCTGATCACCCTGCCTCTGATCCGGCGGGGCATGGCCGCCGGGCTGCTGCTCGGGCTAACCAGGGCGCTCGGAGAAGTCGGCATGAGCCTTATGCTCGGCGGAAACATCGCAGGACGCACTAACACGCTTTCCCTGGAGATCTTCAACTCTGTCTCCACAGGGGAATATCGCCGGGCCGCCGCACTCTGTCTGCTGCTCGGGCTTGTCAGCCTGTTTCTGTACCTTGCGGTGGAATTGTGCCAGAATAAAAAAGAATAAACATTATCTTGGATCGCAAGTTTCCCGAAAGGAGTACTCCCGTGCATTTTATCAAAAGCGACGCATGGCTTGACGAACTTCTGCTTGACGACTGCCCCGGCATGGATCTGACTGTGGAAATGCTGGGCATCGGCGACGCTCCTGGCCTCATGAGTTTCAGCCCCAAAGCCGATTGCGTGGTTTCCGGCGTGGAAGAAGCAGCCCTATTGCTGGAACGCTGCGATCTCGCCGTAATCCGGCATGCCTGCAACGGTGACCGCTCTCCTGCGGGGCGAACGCTCCTCGAAGCAAAGGGAAACGCCGCCGGACTGCACCGGGGCTGGAAAGCAGCGCAAACCCTCATGGAATACATGAGCGGCATAGCTTCCCGCGCAGCGCGCATGACGGAAGCGGCGAAGGCCGTCAACCCTCATGTGCGCGTGGCCGTCACACGCAAAAATTTCCCCGGAGCCAAACGCCTCTGTCTTGAAGCAGCAGTCAGCGGCGGAGCCGTTGTGCACCGCCTCGGCCTGTCCGACTCCGTGCTCGTGTTTGATCTGCACCGCGTCTTTCTTACGGAAGAAAGCGCAGACGCCGGGGAACCGCAGGCCGCCCTGCGCGCCTTTGCCCGGCGCATCCCGGAATTCCGCCTCGCCCTGCCGGAAAAAAAGCTTTGCGCCGAGGTAGACAGTCCGGAAGATGCCCTGCTGCTGGCAAAGGCAGACATCGATGTCGTGCAGTGCGAAAAATTCTCCTGTCCCGTTCTGGCCGAAACCGTGCGTGAATTGCGGGCCATAAAACCCAATATCCTCATTTTGGCGGCGGGCGGCGTCAACGGCGACAATGCGGCGGACTATGCCGCCACCGGCGCGGATGTGCTGGTAACAACCTGGCCCTATTTCGGCAAACCCGCTGACATCAAGGTGCGCATGTTCAGAAGCTAGAGCATTTAACTTTGAAAATGCTCACGAAGTCGAGCAACGCGAGATTTCATCGCGACGCCGGAGTAGCCGCAGTTCACTTACGGCTACTCCGGCGCTTGGCTTTTCTTTGACTTTTTGCTATCCTGAAGCGATTTTATGGATGCAGCCTTTGAATATCCGGCGCGGCACACTCCGCCCGGCCTTCTTTTTGCTCTTCGCATCCGCCAGAGCATTTCAACGTTATTTGCTCTATAATATATATGATTGCTGAAGGATAACATGACCGACACAACTTTTGATGAAGAACTTGACATCACCGCGCCCGAGGACGCTCTGCCGTCCCTGCGCCTTGAAGATCTCCCTCCTGCCATGCGGGACGCCTGCGCTCGCGCCTCCTGGACGCGCCTCATGCCAGTGCAGGCTCACGCCCTGCCCTACCTCATGGCCGGGCGCGATATCATGGTTCAGTCCCGCACGGGCAGCGGCAAGACCGGCGCCTATCTGCTCCCCCTGCTTGATCGCCTCAACGCAACCCACAAGGGCGTACAGGCGCTTATTCTCACCCCCACGCGCGAGCTGGCCAGTCAGGTAGAACGCGAGGCAAAGCTTCTGTTTGACGGCACCGGCCTCGGCGTCTGCGCCGTATACGGCGGCGTGGGCTACGGCAAGCAGCTTGACGCGCTCAAAGCAGGCGTTCAGGTTGTTGTGGGCACACCGGGGCGCGTGCTGGATCATTTA
>JAEXGX010000427.1 GCA_023450535.1 Pseudomonadota bacterium
CTTTCAGGAGATTCCATACCATGTTGACCGATCCCATTGCCGATATGCTGACGCGTATCCGCAACGCGCACTTGGCCCTCCACAAGGAAGTGAGTGTGCCGCGCTCGAAGATGAAGGAAGCTATGGCTACCATCCTCAAGCAGGAAGGCTATGTGGAGGATGTCCGCGTTGAAGATCGCGACATCACCATTGAGCTGAAGTATGTGAAAGGACGCCCCGCCATTACCGGCCTCAAACGCATCAGCAAGCCCGGCCGCCGCGTCTATGTCAATCATCACGGTATTCCCCGCGTGCAGAACGGTCTCGGCATCTGCATCCTGTCCACGTCTCAGGGCGTGCTGGACGGCGTCTCGGCCCACACGCAGAAGACTGGTGGCGAACTTCTCTGTGAAGTCTGGTAAGAGCGGCGCCAAGCCGACTGTTCTTCAGCCAAGGTAGAAATAATCATGTCCAGAATAGGTAAATTGCCCCTCGAACTGCCCAAAGGGGTGGAAGTGAAGTTGGGCGCCGACGTGGTGGAAGTGAAGGGACCCAAGGGCACCCTGACCACCCCCAAGTGCGGCCTCCTCGACTATAAGCTGGAAGACGGCGTCGTTACTCTGACCCGTCTTGAAGAAACCCGTGAAGCCCAGGCGCAGCATGGCCTGCGCCGCACCCTCCTCGCCAATTGCGTGGAAGGAGTGAGCAAGGGCTTTTCCAAGACTCTTGAAGTCAACGGCGTGGGTTTCAAGGTTGCCGTGAAAGGTAACATCATCGAACTTTCCGTCGGATTCTCCCACCCGGTGCTGGTGGATCTGCCCAAAGGACTCGAAGCCAAGGCGGAAGGCCAGAAGCTGACCATCTCCGGCATCGACAAGGACAAAGTGGGCGAAATGTGCGCCCGCATCCGCCGCATCCGCAAGCCTGAACCCTACAAGGGCAAGGGCATCAAGTACGAAACCGAAATTATCCGCCGCAAGGCCGGCAAGTCCGGCGCCAAGGGCAAGTAGCAGGGGCATAGTCATGATACTTTCCAAGAACGAAACCCGTAAGCGCCGCAAGGTTCGTATCCGGAAAAAGATTTCCGGCACGCCTGAACGCCCGCGTCTGGTTGTCTACCGTTCCAATCTGCATATCTACGCCCAGATCGTGGATGATGCCACTGGCGCGACGCTGGCCGCCGCTTCCACTCTGACTCTTTCCAAGAGCGGCGAGAAGGCTGGCTGCAACAAGGCCGGCGCCGACCGCGTGGGCAAGGAAATAGCCCGTCTGGCTCAGGAAAAGAGCATCAGCAAAGTGGTGTTCGACCGTAACGGTTACCTGTATCACGGGCGCATCAAGGCTGTTGCCGACGGCGCCCGTGAGGGTGGCCTGGAATTCTAGTCGATAAGACAACGAGTGCAGGAATATGATGGAACAGCAGCAAACGCAGGACTCCGGTTTTATTGAAAAGATCGTGCATCTGAACCGGGTCGCGAAAGTGGTGAAAGGCGGTCGCCGTTTCAGCTTCAGCGCCCTGGTGGTCGTTGGCGACGGCAATGGCAATGTGGGCTACGGCCTGGGCAAGGCGCAGGAAGTTCCCGAAGCTTTGCGCAAGGCGACTGAACGCGCCCGTAAGACAATGGTCAAGATTCCCCTGTTGGAAGGCACCCTGCCTTATGAAGTGCTCGGCCGCTTCGGCGCGGGCCGCGTGCTCCTGAAGCCCGCTTCCCGTGGTACCGGCATCATTGCCGGCGGCGCGGTGCGTGCGGTCATGGAAGCTGCGGGCGTCACCGACGTGCTCGCCAAGGCTATCGGCACCAACAACCCGCACAACGTGCTTCGTGCCGCAATTGACGGACTTACCTCCCTGCGTAGTGCCGAAGCCGTGTCTGAAGTGCGCGGCAAGAAACTGGAAGCCCCCCGCAAGTAGGGGCTAAAGGCAGGAAAGCATGTCCCAGATCAAGGTCAAGCTCGTCAGAAGCCGCATCGGCTGCACCCCCCATCAGAGAAAAGTTCTGGATTCGCTGGGGCTGCGCCGTCGCGAGATGGTCAAAAGCTTTGAAGACAACGCCGCCGTTCGCGGCATGGTTGCCAAGGTGTCCCACCTGGTAGAGGTCAGCGAATAATGAGACTGAACGATCTTTATCCTTTCGCGGAAGAGCGCAAGACTCGCCGCCGCGTGGGCCGCGGCTCCGGTTCCGGCCTCGGCGGCACCTCCGGCAAGGGCCACAAAGGCCAGAATGCCCGTGCCGGCGGCGGTGTGCGCCCCGGTTTTGAAGGCGGCCAGATGCCTCTTCAGCGTCGTCTGCCCAAGCGTGGCTTCAAGAACTACCTGTTTAAAGTCAGCTTTGAGGTGATCAATCTCGATCGTCTGCAGGCCGCTTTTGAAGGCAAAAAAGAAATCAGCCTGGAGGACATTTACGAACGCGGCCTGTGCCGCTTCGGTGCTCCGGTAAAAATTCTCGGCGAAGGCGAAGTGACTTCCGCCTTTACGGTGGAAGCCCATCGTTTCAGCCAGTCCGCTGCGGACAAGATTCGCAATGCGGGCGGTGAAGTGAAGGAACTTTGCGCCGACGTTCTGTGCGACTGCGCCGTGTGCGAAGCCGCCAGCGAGGAATAGGCCGTGGCCGGTGTAAACCAGCTCGCGCAGACTCCCGAATTGCGCAACAAGCTCATGTGGACAGTGCTCATCCTGTGTGCCTACAGGGTGGGCGTCCACGTGCCTGTGCCGGGCATCAATATTGATGCCCTTTCGCACTTTTTTGCTAGCCTGCAAGGTTCGGTCTTCGCGCTGCTGGATATGTTTTCGGGCGGTGGCCTGCGTAACGTTTCCGTGTTCGCTCTCGGGATCATGCCGTACATTTCCGCGTCCATCATTTTGCAGCTTCTGCAGGTGGTGAGCCCGGATATCAAGCGCATGGCCAAGGAAGAGGGGCAGGCCGGACGGCGCAAGATCACCCAGTACACCCGTTACCTGACGGTGCTCATCACCATCATACAGGGCTTCGGTATCGCGGCCCTGTTAGAAGGCATGACGAGCCCGGACAACCTGCCCGTGGTGCAGAGCCCCGGCTGGGAATTCAAGGTGGTGACCATCATCACCCTGACCGCCGGCACCATTCTGATCATGTGGTTGGGCGAACAGATCACCGCCAAGGGGATCGGCAACGGGATTTCGCTGATCATCTTTTCCGGCATCGTGGTGGGGATTCCCACTGCACTTGCACGCACCTATGAACAGATCAAGGCCGGCGACATGAATATTGTGTTCGCAGTGCTTCTGATCATAGGCATGCTGGCTGTGCTGGTCGGCATTGTGTTTGTCGAGCGCTCGCAGCGCCGTATTCCAATCCACTATGCCAAGCGCCAGGTAGGCCGCAAGATGTACGGGGGGCAGACTACCCATTTGCCGCTCAGACTGAACACCGCCGGGGTTATCCCGCCCATTTTCGCGCAGAGCCTTCTGCTTTTTCCCGCGACTGTGGCCGGTATTTCCCAGAACGAGTGGGTTCAGCACATAGTTGGCTGGTTCCAGCCCGGCTCTCTTGTGTATAACTTGATTTTCATTGCCCTCATTTTCTTCTTCTGCTTCTTCTATACCGCGATCATCTTTGACCCGAAGGATATCGCCGAGAACCTGAAGAAGGCCGGGGGCTTCATTCCGGGGATCCGTCCTGGCGACAAGACGCGTGAATACATCGATATGGTGCTTTCCCGTCTGACTCTGTGGGGCGGTGTGTATATCGCGGCCATTTCCGTCATGCCCATGTTCCTGATGCAGAAATTCAACGTGCAGTTCTATTTCGGCGGCACGAGCCTGCTCATTCTTGTGGGCGTGGCCATTGACTTCATGGGGCAAGTGGAATCGCATCTGATTTCTCGCCAATATGAAGGCCTGATGGGCAAGACCAGAATTCGGGGCAGGGCTTAATCATGAAAAAATTCCGGGGCGTATTCATCAAGAACGAGAGAGAAATTGAACTCTTGCGCAAGGCCAACGGCATCACCGCCCGTATCCTTGACGAATTGATGGCCAATGTTCGCCCTGGTGTTCCAACCATGCTTTTTGAAGACATCTGTCAGAAAATGTGCAAAGAGTATGGGGTGAAACCGGCATTCCAGGGGTATGGGGGCTTTCCTTACGCCCTGTGTTGCTCGGTAAATGAAACCGTTGTGCACGGCTTTCCGTCAAAAGATCGCGTTCTTAAAGACGGTGACATTGTCAGCTTTGACATGGGCGTGGTGTACGAGGGCTTTCACGGGGATTCGGCCCGTACCGCTCTGGTGGGCGAGGTGTCCGAAGAAGCGAAGCATCTTTCCCGGGTGACGGAGGAGTGTCTCCATCTCGGGATTGCAGCAGCGCGCCCCGGCAATGATCTGTATGCAATTTCGGCGGCGGTGCAGCGTCACGCCGAAGAAGAAGGGCTCCATATCATTCGGCGTTTCGTTGGGCATGGCGTTGGTGCCAGGCTTCATGAAAAGCCGGAGATCCCGAATTTCGTTCCGGAAGGAGCGGGAGAAGGGGTGCCGCTGAAAGCGGGAATGGTTTTGGCCATTGAGCCCATGTTTGCTGTAGGCACCCATGAGGTGGAAATTTTGTCAGACGGTTGGACGGCGAATATGAGAGACAAAAAATACGCTGCCCACTGGGAACATTCCGTGGTTATTCACGCGGACGGGGCCGAGATACTCAGTCTGGCCTCCAATGCATGAGCGGCTGCCCGGATTTTCAGCTTGACAGAGTTCTGTTAACCAGATAAATCATTCGGTTCCGGCGTGCTATCAGCCGGCTAACTGAATAACAAACGGAGTGAGCGATGAAAGTCAGGCCTTCCGTAAAGAAAATCTGCCCGAAGTGCAAGGTTGTCCGGCGCAAGGGCGTCCTCAGAGTGATCTGCGAAAACCCCCGGCACAAGCAGCGCCAGGGATAACCTTGCAGGAGTCTTAACGTGGCCAGAATTGCAGGTATTGAATTGCCGCGAGGCAAAAGAGCGGATATCGCGCTCACCTATATTTACGGCATCGGTCGGGCTACCGCCCTGCAGATCCTTGACGCCACCGGCGTCAACTGGACCCGCAATATCGATGATCTTGATGCCGATGAAGTGAACGAAATCCGTAAGGAAATTGAAACCAATCACAAGGTGGAGGGCGACCTTCGCCGTGAAGTCAGTTCCAATATCAAGCGTATGATGGATATTGGCTGCTATCGCGGTCTGCGTCACCGCCGCGGCCTGCCTGTGCACGGCCAGCGCACCCACACCAACGCGCGCACCCGCAAGGGGCCGCGCCGCGGCGCGGTCGGCAAGAAGAAGTAAGCCTTCGCGCCCCTTCGACGGGCGCGATGTCTTATATCCGGTGCGTAAAGCGCTGTTCCGGCATGTAGTCCGTCAAGCAAGCCAAGCTTAAGGAAGTTAGAGATGGCAAGAGCGAAACGAGCTGTCAAAAAAAGAGAAAAGAAGAACGTGCCGCTTGGTGTGGCTCACATCAACGCCACGTTCAATAATACCATTATTACCTTTACCGACACCCGCGGTAATACCATCAGTTGGGCCAGCGCGGGGCAGAGCGGTTTCAAGGGGTCGCGCAAGTCTACCCCCTTTGCGGCGCAGGTCGCGGCTGAAGCCGCTGCCCGTCGCGCTCAGGACAACGGCATGCGTACCGTGGGCGTCTATGTGAAAGGCCCCGGCGCGGGTCGCGAATCCGCCATGCGCGCCATCAATGCGGCCGGGTTCAAGGTTGCGTTCATTCGTGACGTGACCCCCATCCCCCACAACGGTTGCCGGCCTCCGAAGCGGCGCCGCGTCTAACGCCCTGAAGACGAGGAATATCTACCATGGCCAAATATAATGACGCCAAATGCCGCCTGTGCCGCCGCGAAGGCGCCAAGCTGTTTTTGAAGGGCGACCGCTGCTTCACCGACAAGTGTTCCCAGGATCGCCGTCCCTACGCCCCCGGCCAGCATGGCCGCGCCCGCAAGAAGGTTAGTGAATATGCCCTTCAGCTGCGCGAAAAGCAGAAGGTGCGTCGTATGTACGGCGTGCTGGAGCACCAGTTCCACGGCTACTTTGTGTCTGCGGACATGGCCAAGGGCGTGACCGGCTCCAACCTGCTTGCCATTCTCGAACGCCGTCTGGACAATGTGATCTATCGTATGGGGTTTGCCAACTCCCGCGGTCAGGCCCGTCAGATGGTACGTCACGGTATCTTCACTCTGAACGGACACAAGGTGAATATCCCTTCGTTGCAAGTGCGCGTGGGCGATGAAATTCTCGTGCCCGAAAATAACCGTAAGATTCCCGTGATCGCCGAAGCTCAGGAAGCCATCGCGCGCCGCGGCTGCCCCGCCTGGCTTGAGGTGGACGGTTCCGCCTTCAAGGGTGTGATCAAGGCCCTTCCTCAGCGCGACGATATCCAGACTCCCATCAACGAATCGCTTATCGTCGAGCTTTACTCCAAATAAACAGGAGTACCCATGCTCAACAAAAAAGCCAACAGACTCATCAACGCCCGCAATTGGGCGGTGCTGGTCAAGCCTGAACAGATCGTCCGCGAAGACGAAGCTGCCGATGCTATGTACGGCAAATTCGTCTGCGAACCTCTGGAGCGCGGCTACGGCACCACCATCGGTAATGCGTTGCGTCGGGTGCTCCTGGCTTCTCTTCAGGGTGCGGCTTTCGTTTCGGTGAAAATCACCGGCGTTCAGCACGAATTCACCACCATGCCCGGCGTGCTGGAAGATGTGACGGATATCATCCTGAACATCAAGCAAGTGCGTCTTGCTATGGATACTGACGAACCCCAGACCCTCACCCTGAATGTCAACAAGAAGGGCGACGTCACGGCGGGAGACATCCAGGGAAACCAGCATGTCGCCGTGCTCAACCCCGAACTGCATATTGCCACGCTTACGGAAGATGTAGAGTTTCAGCTTGAGTTTGAAGCGCGCATGGGCAAGGGGTACGTTCCGGCCGACATGCACGAGGGTCTGGCCGAGGAAATCGGCCTCATCCGTCTGGACTCGAGCTTCTCGCCGGTGCGCAAGGTGGCGTATTCCGTGGAACAGGCTCGTGTCGGTCAAATGACCAACTACGACAAGCTTATTCTGGAAGTCTGGACGGACGGTTCCGTCAGTCCGGAAGATGCCGTCGCCTACAGCGCCAAGATCATCAAGGATCAGATTTCCGTGTTTATCAATTTTGATGAACAGGTGTCCGATGAATCCGGCCTCGGAGCGAGCGACAGCGGCGAATGCAACGAAAATCTGTTCAAAAGCATCGACGAGCTTGAGCTTTCCGTGCGCGCCACTAACTGCTTGCGCAGCGCCAATGTCGCGCTGGTAGGCGAACTGGTGCAGCGTTCTGAAAACGAAATGCTCAAGACCAAGAACTTCGGCAAGAAGTCTCTGGACGAAATCAAGAACGTACTCCTGGAGATGGGGCTTGATTTCGGCATGAAGGTCGACTCTTTCGACAAGAAATATCAGGAATGGAAGAGGAAGCAGCACCATGAGGCATAACAATTCCGGCAGAAAGCTCGGCCGTAATCCTTCCCATCGCAAGGCCCTGTTCCGCAACATGGCCAAGGCCCTGCTCATTCACGGCCGTATTCATACCACTGAAGCCAAGGCCAAGGAACTGCGCGGCGTTGTCGAGCCTCTGATCACCTTGGCTCGTCGTGACGACGTGCATGCCCGCCGCCAGGCGTACCGTGTGCTTGGCAGTCACCAGCTCGTGCAGAAGCTGTTTGATGAGATTGCTCCGCGTTTTGCGGGCATTCCCGGCGGCTATACCCGCGTGCTCAAGCTGGCCCTGCGCCGCCCCGGTGATAGCGCTCCCATGGCGATCATCGAACTGACTCGTCAGGAAGAAGCGCCCAAGGCTGCAGAATAAGGATTCCGTCATACGGTATCGTAAAAAGGCCGCTCCGCAAGGAGCGGCCTTTTTAATATTTAATTCCCTTTGTGGGCCTTTCACGGATTGGCATTCCAATATGAAATACGGGATGCTGCGTCCCGGCGGGTTGCTGCTGACGAACAGCCTGTAATGGGAAAAGGACGCCTCGCTGGCGGAGAGCAATCCGCTCATTGTGATGAAAGACGAGGATATTCTGGCGCTGGACGCCAAGCTCAACCTTGAGGACAATGCCCTGTTTTGCCATCCGGAACTGACCGGACTGGCCGACGCCAACGAGCAGGGTCCTCTGGAGCTGGAAGCGAATCGCCACGGTCTGAACTACACCCGGCTGGAAGGAAATATTGGCGTCACGGAGGAAGGCCTCCGCATCCTGGTTCAATCCTCTCAGGCCTTCACTGTGCGGGCGCACAGCTCCTCCCGGACGCCGCATGGGCCACGCCGGAGCCATTGTTTCCGGCCCCTCTGATACTACTGAGGAAAAACTCGCCTTCCTCCCCCATACCCCCCCGCGCCCTCCTGTGCATGATTATCA
>JAEXGX010000458.1 GCA_023450535.1 Pseudomonadota bacterium
CTTCATATCCAGGCGATTTAACTTTAATAAAGTGCTCTGCTGACCGCAGCGTAAGCGCAATTCACTTGCGTTGTAAAACGCCGGAGTAAGCGTGTTTTTTTAGTTTGAAATACTCTGTGTGTGGTTCAGCTTTGCTTCATATCGTCAATGAGCCTGCTCAGCACTTGCGCCTGGGTTGTCAGTTCAGTGACGGCCCTTGTTGCTTCTGCCATGGCCTGTGAGGTTTCTCCTGCGATATTACTGACTTCGGCAATCGAATGATTGATCTCTTCCGACGAGGCTGATTGTTGTTCGCTGGCTGTGGCGATGGCCCTCACCTGATCCGCTGTGCGGTCGGTCAGAGCCACGATTTCCTTGAGAGATTCGCCCGACTGACGGGCAAACGTGGTGGCCTCCTCAATAGAACGTACTGCGCCATCAACTTGTTCACGGCTTTTGGCCGCACTCTGTTGAATGTTACGTATGGCTTCGGCCACATTACCGGTGGAGGCCATGGTTTTTTCAGCCAGCTTGCGCACTTCATCTGCCACTACGGCGAATCCCCGACCGGCGTCGCCTGCGCGGGCCGCTTCAATGGCGGCGTTCAGCGCCAGAAGATTGGTCTGATCCGCGATGTCCGAGATAACGCTCATAATCTGATCAATGGCTTTGGCATTTTCGTCCAGTCTGTCCATATCGTCTTTGAGCTGGATCGACTGACTTTGGACCTGTTGGATACTGTTCACCGCCTGCCGCACAACCGTCGCTCCGGCTTCCGCCTTCTGGCGGGTAGCAGTGGAAACTTCTGCTGCATTGCCAGCGTTGCGGGCCACTTCCACCACAGTGGAATTCATTTCCTCCATGGCCGTGGCGGTTTCCGTGATGCGGGAGGCCTGGTAATCCGCACCGCGTTCGGAGTGGGCGATCTGGGCGGAAAGTTCTTCGGAAGCGGAGGATACGATAGCCACCACATCTTCCAGCTTGAGCGCCGCGTTAAGCATGCCTTCACGTCGGGCGTTTTGGGCCTCGCGTTTTGCCTCCTCGGCCTGTCTTGCCGCTTCTTGTGCCGCCTCTGTGGCCTTGCGTGCGTGTTCCGCCTCTTTCCGGGCAGTTGTCATGTTTTCCCGCAGGGCTTCCACCATGCCGACGAAATTTTTGTACACGCCCTGACTCGGGCGGCCATCGTCGATATCGTAATCGCCGATGCTGACGCGGTGGGCCATATCTTCCAATACTCCGGGGTCGCGCCCCAACTGGCAGAGAACGTTGCGGGTGATCAGCAGCGACAAGGAAAGACTCAGCAGCACTGCGATTCCCACAACGACAAGGAGTTGAATAGTAATATTTTTCTGGGCGGCAGCACTTTCATCGGTCATCTGGTGTGTAAGAGCTTCTGCCTTCTTGACGGTAACGTCAGTAAGCTTACCTAAATCCAGAACCATTTGTTGGCGCTGCGCCGTCATTTTGCCGGAGTTGCTCACAAAATTCCGGTAAATATCCACTTCTTTTAGGATACGTTGCAGGAGAATACGGTTGGAATTCCGGGAGGTTTTTTCCTCAACAAGTTTCAGGGCCTGTGTCAGGCCGTTCAACCCCGTTAACACGGCATCCAGATTTTTTTGAGAGGGGTTGACGCTGAGCGGCCAAGTTTTCAGACGCACTTCGTAAAGTTGAGCGCGCGTGTCCATCACCAGCTTTACCTCCTCGGCGCTGGCTACGGACTGCTCTTCGGCCTGGTTTTGATAGGCGCTGGCGATGAGCTCGTTGATTGAAGAAACCAATTTGATCCCCTGGTCAGTATAGTCTGAATCTACCTTTGCCAGCTTGCTTGCCAGTGTGAGTACAGCGTCGAATGCTGTGCTCATGGTATCTACATCCCGCAGTAGCGAGCTAACATTATTTTGATGAGATGAACCGGCAGGAAGCAGAGCTATTTCTTCACGAAAATGTTCTTTACTTTCTTCAAGAAATTTTTTTGCGACATTGATATATTCATCTCCTCCGTAAAGAAAATACTTCATTTGTTCGGACTGAGCGCTTTGCAGGTGAGAAACCGCTTCCGTGATGGTATTGATTCTGATATTGGTATTTTCAATAGTTTTCATACCGTGCACTCCCCAGAATCCTACCATGAGAGTGAGCAAAAGTACGGCGAGAAAGCCCAGAAGAAGTTTGAGCTTGAGAGACATAAAGGCTCCTCCTCTTTACGGAAAGGGCTGTTTGTTTTTATTCACACAATTATTAAGAGATAAAAAAGTATATATACAAAAAACAGGAAAAAATAGGAAGATCCCCCCCCTCTGCTTTGTGCTGGCTGATCATGGAACACTGTGTAGCGCAATATAATGCCATAGTTAGCTATTCCCACACGCAAGCAGGTACGCCCGTTTGGGCGGAAGAAAAATTTAAAATCGCGTTCTGGACAGCCTGCCGGAAAACGTATATTTCACAAAAACATCATGAAAAAGTCATTCTTCCGTCGTGTTCTCGCGAAAGGACGCCCGGTCTGGGGTGTTTTGTTTGCGTGCGTTTGTATGGTCTGTCTGCTCGGCCAGGCTTTTGCCGCTTCCCCCACACCTGAAGCCATCGGGGCTGAAGTCTCCTCGGGCGAAAGCAAGGAACGGGTCGTAAACCCGTTTTCCTTTTTCTCTTTCGAGTCTTTTTTCAATGAGGAAAAAGAGGAAGACATGGCGAGCGCCGATTCCGGCCCGGCTCCCTGGGCAGAAAATGAGCGCTACATTGCCGAATATCTGGAAGATGGCAGCCTCTCGCTGAGCGGTACAGTGGAAAACGGCGATACCGCCGGAGGTATTTTGCAGGAACTGACCACTGGTTCCGAGGCGTATTCCATTGTGGATGCAGCGGAAGATATATGGTCTTTGTGTAAAATCCGCGTCGGGCAGCCCTTTGTTTTTGTGCGGAATCAGGCGGGAAAATTCAGTTCTTTCACCTATGAGGCCAATAAAGATGAACAATTGGTCGTTTCGTGCGAGAATGGAGAATTCAAAGCTTCGCTGGAAAGAATTTCCTATGATATTGAACTGGCATTGGTAAAAGGGCAGATTGATTCAAGTCTGTTTGACTGTGTGGCCAGCCAGGGTGAAGATCCCTTGCTGGCCATTCGTTTGGCCAGTGTTTTTGAATGTGAGATCAATTTTATTAACGACATCCGCGAGCAGGATTCGTTCGAGGTGTTGGTGGAAAAACGCTACCGCAAGGGCGAATTCAAGGGATACGGCCATATATTGGCCGCCTGGTTTACCAACCGGGGCAAACGTTTTGAAGCATATCTTTTCGCCGACGCGGACGGCACCCTTCACCACTACAACTCCCAGGGGGAAGCCCTGCAAATGGGCCTGCTCAAGGCGCCACTGGCTTTTACCCGTGTCAGTTCCAAGTTCAATTTGAAGCGCCGCCACCCTATTCTTGGGGTAGTACGCCCGCATGAGGGGATAGACTATGCGGCGCCGCACGGTACGCCGGTCAGAAGCGTGGGCGACGGCGTTGTGACTCGGGCCGGGTGGGGGCAAGGTTACGGTAATATGATTGTAATCAAGCACCGTAACGGGTTGGAAACGCAGTATGCCCACCTTGCCGGTTTCGCCAAGAAACTGAAAAAAGGCGAAAAGGTGGAACGGGGCGACGTCATTGGTTTTGTGGGCGCCACAGGGCTGGCTACAGGGCCGCATCTTGACTTCCGTATGCGCAAGGACGGAAAATTCGTTAATCCTGCGGATATCATTGTGCCGCGTGAAGAACCGGTGGATAAGCTTCACATGGGAGAGTTTCAACAGCAGGTCGCGTTGTCGCGCGCCTTCTTGAACGGTGAAACTGAACTGGCTGAATACAGCCCGGCAGAATGGACCCGTTGACCATATGGCTGATTTTGACGTTTTTTCTCTTGAAAGTTATAGTTATGTCCTGCCTGAAGAACTCATTGCGCAGCATCCTCCCGAAGTACGGGGCACATCACGTCTGATGGTGCTGGACCGGAGTGGGGACAGCGATTGTCCGATCGATACCGTATTTGACAAACTGCCTGAATTTTTGCCGGAAAAAGCTCTGCTTGTGGTCAACAATTCCCGTGTGGTGCCCGCGCGGCTGTTTGGTAACAGGCCGGGCGGGGGCAAGGCGGAAATGTTGTTGCTTACTCCCCCGGTATTGCTGGAAAAGAGCGCGCGTGTCTGCGCTGATGATGCAGATGACGCAATCTGGTTCGAGGCGGAAGCCGAAGCCTTGCTCAAGCCCGGCAGAAGCATCCGTGAGAAAGATACGCTCGATTTTGGCGAATTACGGGCTGAAGTGCTGAAAAAAAAGGACTTTGGCAGACACACACTGCGTCTTGTCTGGAGCGGAAGCCTGACGGACATTTTGGAGCGAGCCGGAAAGTTGCCCTTGCCGCCGTATATCAAGCGGGAGCAAGAGGCTGATGATATTTCCCGTTATCAGACCCTGTACTCCAGGGAGGACAAGAAGGGCAGCGTGGCCGCGCCCACGGCGGGCTTGCATTTCACCGGAGAAATGCGGGAGAGATTGCTTTCGCTCGGGATCGAATGGGCGGAAGTGACGCTGCATGTCGGATATGGAACATTCAGCCCGGTGCGCGAAGAAGACATCCGCCAGCATCCGATGCATGCGGAATATGCGGAAATTCCCGCTGCAACCGTTGAGGCTGTGCGCCGTGCGAAGCGGGACGGAAGGCCGGTAATTGCGGTGGGCACTACTTCGGCGCGTACGCTGGAAGGCGCGGCGCTGGCTTGCGCGCGCGAGGGATGCGAACTTTTTGTTCGCGGTGATTGTGCCGTCAACGCTTCCTTCGATCCCTACGAAGCTGGCTGGTCCGGCTGGACTGATATTTTTATTTATCCAGGCTTTTCTTTCCGGGCGGTGGATGGCCTCATTACCAATTTTCATCTGCCCCGTTCCTCCCTGCTCATGCTGGTGTCCGCGTTGACGGGGCGGGAGCGCATACTCCGAGCCTATTCCCACGCAGTAGAGGCGAGGTACCGTTTCTTCTCTTATGGCGATGCCATGTTGATACGTTGAGGCATAAGGTTTTTCAGCTTTAGAGCAGTTTCACTTTGCAATTACTCCCGGAGTCGAGTGCAACGAGACTCCGCCGCGACGCCGGATAGCCAATTCACTGACGGCGTAAGGCTCCGGTGGAGGAGTGAAGCCTGTGGGGCAGAACTTTAGGGTCTAGCTGGTAGATATTTTCAATTGCAAAATGCTCTAAGGGAAGGCAAGGATTGACAAAACGGCGACGCCGATAAAATCCTTTTTATCAACCTCCCCTTAAGGGGAGGTAATCCGCACGGCTCCAATC
>JAEXGX010000031.1 GCA_023450535.1 Pseudomonadota bacterium
CGCCCTATCTGCGTATGCTGAAGCTGCTGGAATGGACTTCCGTGGGCGAAGTTCTGGTGCCCGGCATCTTTGACGCAGGCACGGTCACGTCCACCGACGGCGAGGAACGGGCCGCAAAACTGGCAGAGTTGATCTGAATACCGGAAAGCATTTCGAATTTAAAATTCGTTAATATCTTTCAATAAATAAAAGTACATTGGTGAACTGAGAGTTTTGCTTTTTTCGGCGGCGCAAAAGCGTCGCCTTTTTTATTTTTCTCTCTCTTTTCCGCCTACAGAGCGCGCTATTTCTTTATTGTTTATCTGTAAATTATTAATTAATACAAATTTTATTTTATTTAATTTGACACAATGAATACTATCACTTTAGTATGTTTATAAAATATATTTATATTACATATATTTTATACAGGAAATAACATTATATGTAATATATATACATTTCAGAGGCACACATGCTTATACCAGAACAGCTTCCTGTCTTTCCCATGTCGCAATTGCACCATCTTATTACCATATTAACAAACAGAATAATGAAAATTTCCGGTTGTCCCATCAACAGAATACAATTTATCATTATTCGTGAAATTTATTCAAAAAATGGCCTGAGTCAGACAGCTCTGGCCCGCCTCATCGGCATGGACAGAAACAATCTTTCCCGTGTCTGCTCAGATCTGGAAACACAGGGTCTCATTCGGCGCAAGGTAAGAGAGGAAGACAGAAGGCACAACATACTTGAACTGACGAAATACGGCCGGACCGTCTACTTGCGCGGCGATCAGGCCATGGAGCACTACCGGCAGCTTACCCGTCGCAAGTATTCCCCTGAAGAATGGAACACATTCAAGGATACCTTGCAGGGTTTTTTCATGAACTTGGTGGACATCATGGAAATGCCCGACAATACCCTGATCCCCGATCCTGCGCTGAGAGCGCCGCTTAAAACCGATGCTCTTCCCGCCCCAAAAGGGGCCGGGCCGTGCGCGGATAAGGCCACGACCAAAAAACGGGGCGGATATCCCTTGCCCAAGGAGTAAGTTATGATCAGTTCCATTGATCCCGAAAAATGCACCGGGTGCGGGACCTGCTTCAAATCCTGCCCGCTGGACGTGTTCCGGCTGAATACGGAACAACCGGAGATTTCGCCATGCACACATGCCTGCCCGGCGGGTACGGATATCCGCGCGTGCCACTATCTGATCCAGCAGGGCCGCACCGAGGATGCGCTGGCCGTTTTGAAGCGCACCATGCCTCTGCCCGCCGTGACCGGCAGAGTCTGCTTTCATCCCTGTGAACGCGCCTGCACACGCAAAGATGTGGATGAAGCGCTCAATATCAACGCACTGGAACAGTTTCTGGGCGACCTTGATCTGTCTCTCCCTGGCACACCTTTTCCCCGGCGCCACCTTTCACGCGTGGCTGTGGTCGGTTCCGGCCCGGCCGGGCTTGCGGCGGCCTGGTATCTTGCCGAAGCGGGATATCATGCGACGGTGTTTGAATCCATGCCCGAACCGGGCGGCATGCTGCGTTACGGCATTCCCGCCTACCGCCTTCCGGATGAAGTGATGGAACACCAAATCCGCAAATTTCGGGACGCCGGAGTGAAATTCGTATGTTCCCGCAAGGTGGGCGGAAAAAATTGGCTGGCAGAACTGAACGCTGAAGGTTTCCGGGCCGTCGTGCTCGCTGTGGGCGCCTCTGCGGGGCGCCTCCCCGGCGTGCCTGACGAGGATGCCCCCGGCGTCATGACTGGTCTGGATTTTCTGAGTGCCCTGCGTTCGGGCCAAACGCCCCTTGCCCAAGCCGGGCCGGGACGCCGCGTACTTGTAGTGGGTGGCGGCGATGTAGCCATGGACGCAGCCATCAGTGCCCGGCGTCTGGGGGCCGCAAGCGTGGAACTCGTCTGTCTGGAAGCCGAAGAGGCTCTTCCCGCCTTTCCCCACAACGTGGCGGAAGCAAAGGCCCTGGGTATTCCCATACATGGCTCATGGGGGCCAACCGCCGTGTGTGTGAACCCCGATGGCACAGCAGCCGGTCTGGAATGCCGCCGCTGCCTCTCGGTGTACGATAAAGACGGACATTTCGCACCGAGTTTTGACGACACGCCGGAAGGCCTGTTCCGGTTCAAAGCGGACGCCGTCATTTTCGCCATTGGCCAATGCAGCGATCTTGAGCCCTTTACAGAGAACCTGAACATGAAAAGAGGGCACATCAGCGTGACCCCGGAAACGCTGGAAACCTCATGCGAAGGCGTATTCGCCGCCGGAGATGTGGTCAGTGGCCCTGCATCGGTGTGCGCTGCCGTTGCGGCAGGCCGCAGAGCTGCTGTTTCTGTGGATCGCTTTCTGTCCGGCGCGGAACTGCATCGCCCCGAACCGGAGCATCCCGTGGCCGACAACATGCTGTTGCGCCTTGACCCGGAAAAACTTGTCCGGCTCGTCCGCAGGGAACGCCCCCTTGCCCAGACAGAAAAATTTACGGAAGGATTTGCGGAACACCGGAAAGGTCTGCCTCTGGATGCCGCGCTGGCCGAAGCAGGCCGTTGTCTCACCTGCGGCGGCAGAGCCTTTCCGGCCTACACCGACGACTGCATGACCTGCTACACCTGTGAAGTTCACTGCCCGGCCGGGGCCATTGATGTTCACCCCTTCAAGGAAAGACTGCCCCGCACGCTTGATACTGTGCGTCAGGAAAACACTTGCGCAGCAGCGGAGAAGGCAGAGGAGAAGACGGTATGAAACTGACTCCATGGAACCTGAGTGCTGATGTGCTGATTGTGGGCGGCGGCTTTGCCGGGATGTGGGCAGCGAAAAAAGCCCGCGACCATGTGCAGGACGTGCTGATTCTGGACAAGGGCCCGCGCGACTGGGGCGGCCTTGGCAGTATGTGCGGCGGCGACATGATCGCCCGCATGCCGGACGACGATCTGGACGCCATGATCCAGGAGCTTGTCTACTATTACGACGGCCTTGTGGAGCAGGACATCATGAAGGAAATCCTGCGCCAGTCTTCCGAGCGTTTCCGCGACTATGAAAGACTGGGGCACACGTTCCGCAAAGATGCTGAAGGCAACTACATTCCCGTACCCCAACGCGGCCTCGCCAACATGAAGTCCTATCTTTCCGTCCCGCTGGGTTCCGGCGGAGCGAATCTGCGCCGGGAGCTGGTGGGAGAAATGGACAGGCTCGATGTGCGGCGCATGGGACAAATCTATATTACCGATCTGCTTGTGGAAAACGGACGCGCCACAGGAGCGGTGGGCTTTCATGTCCACAGCGGGCGGCCTGTCGTATGCAGGGCCGGAGCCGTGGTTCTTTCCGCCAACATGGGAGGTTGGAAAACATCCTACCATATGAGCAGTTGTGCGGGCGACGGCGTGCCCTTGGCCTTCAACGCAGGGCTTCCGTTACGCAATTTCGAGTTTATCCGGGTCTGGAACACTCCGCGTCTTTTCGCCTGGGAAGGCCAGACCAACCTGCTCCCGCACGGAGCACGCTTTGTCAACCGCCTCGGGGAAGACTTCATGAGCCGTTACGCGCCCACACTGGGAGCGAAGGGCGATCCTCACTACAACGTACGCGGCATGGCACACGAAGTAGCGGCAGGGCGCGGCCCCATTTTTTTTGACACCAGCCGCATGACGCCTGAGTCGATCAAAAACCTGCGCCCGGCCGCCGGATGGGCGCGCCTGCATGACGCCAAACTTCTGGCCGCAGGCATCGACTTTTTCGGCGAACCCCAGGAATGGATGCCCCAGGTGCTCACTTCTTACGGCGGGGTAATGTGCGCCCCCGGCGGAAGCACTCCTGTAGCCGGACTTTTTGCAGCCGGGCGCAGTTGCGGCATCGACGGAGGCGTTTATATGGGCGGTCTGTCCATGTGCCTTGTGGCGACTACCGGTTACATGGCCGGAGACAACGCGGGGTATTTCGCCACGGCACATGGCCTGCCTGAGCAAAATGCGGCGGACGCGGAAGAAAAACTGCGTCGCGCCCTCGCCCCGTTGGGCCGGGAAGGCATCGCGCCCAAGGACGCCGTGCGCCGCATCCAGGAAATCGTCAGTTCCTGCGACGTATGCATCCTGAAAACAGCGGAGGGGCTGACCAACGGATTGCAAAAGCTTAACGAACTGCGCGGGGACATATTACCCCGGCTTGGCGCTCCAGACCCCCATTACCTGATGAAAGCCAGGGAAGCCGAGGCTATGGCCATGCTGACCGATTTCACCCTCAAGGCTTCTCTCATGCGCGAGGAGTCCCGCGCAGGACACTTCCGCGCAGATTTCCCGCAACGGGATAATACACACTGGCTCAAATGGATCGTTATCCACAAGGAAGGAGACAACGCCGTGCTCAACACCCGCCCCGTCCCGCTGGAGCGCTACAAGATCCAGCCCGGCCCCTGTTACATGGACAACTTTCACTTTCCCGTCGCGGCGCAAGCCTGATACCGCGAGTTTCCCTCCCCGACCATTGCACGGCGCATGACGCGTCCTTTCGCGGCATAGCGCCAAGGAGACTGCCATGACAAATATTTCACGCAGCAGTGCGGAAAACTTTCCGTCGGACTCCGCACAACATGCTCCCGATTTACCGATACGTAAACGCCCGCTCCGTCTCAAGCTGGCCTTCGTTCTCGGCGCAATCTGGACCTTGTATATCATCCTTGTGCTTTTCAAAGTATTCTTCCTGCTCGGTATCGTCATCTATCCGGTGGCGCACCGGGCTATCTGTGCGGGCGCTCTGGTC
>JAEXGX010000110.1 GCA_023450535.1 Pseudomonadota bacterium
CTACAGCGGTGAAAAAGTTGAATTCACCGGGGAAATCAGCGGTAATAACGGTACCCGGTCAGAAGTCAGAATGAATTTCCTCGGCAAGGACGCCGCACATCCCGTTGCCTTTCGTATGTTGGTCAAAAATGGCAAATGGGTTGTCTACGATGTGCTCATTGAAGGGATCAGTATGATCAAGAATTACCGGGATCAGTTCCGCGATCTGCTGACCAGGGGCAACCCGGATGACCTGATTACAAAAATTGCCGCCAAAGCGGAAGAAGTAAAAAAACAGTCGAAGCAAAAATAATCTGAGGTCATCTCATGCCGCCTCGCGCATCTCTCCTCCCAGTTCTTTTTCTTAGCCTGCTCTTGTCGCTCGGGGCCTGCGCGAACCGGCAAGACTCCCCCTCTCCTTCCGCACCCGCAACGGTCAGCCAAAACGAAATCACGCAGGACTTCGACTTTGACGACTACGATGAACAAGCCGAACCGAGCGATCCTCTGAGTTCATGGAACAGAGTGTGGTTCAGCTTTAACGACAAACTCATGCGCTACGTCCTCGATCCTGCATATCGGGGCTATAGCCACATTGTGCCGGAAAAAGTCCGAGGGGGCATCTCCAATTTCCGAGAAAATCTCAAGGCCCCCGTCCGCTTTGTCAACCACCTGCTCCAAGGAGAATTCGCGCAGGCCGGAGTTGAAATCGGACGTTTCATCGTCAATACTTCCACAAGCTTGGGACTTGCCGACGTCGCCTCCCAAAGCAAACCCTTGTATCCCTATTATCCGCAATTCGCCACATTTTCCCATACCCTTGGCACCTGGGGCGTTCCCGAAGGTCCCTTTGTCGTCTGGCCTTTCTTCGGGCCGTATACCTTGCGGGGAAGTGCAGGTGATCTGACGGATATCTTTTTTGCGCCGCAAACCTACTATCTGGACTGGGAAGTCTCTGTTCCTGTCACTGCGGAGCTGATGTTTAACGATTTTGGCCGTACCTACAAGGCCTATACTCAACTGACCGACACAGCTCTGGAACCTTATTCGGCCGTGCGTAACGCCTGGATGAGTCTGAGCCGCACAGCGGAAGAACAGAGAAAGGAACGCCGGACCGGCTTCAGCATGCGTCTTTCGCCCGACGTAATGCCATCATCCACTGCACAGACAAGGGAGTAAGTTATGGGCTTTTCCGAGCGTTATCGTAAAACCTTTCCTGTCACCTGGGATCAATTACACCGTGACGCCAAGGCACTTGCCTGGCGTCTGATCGAACAGGGCAGTTTTCAAAGCATTGTAGCCATCACCAGGGGTGGACTTGTGCCTGCCGCCATTATAGCCCGGGAACTGAACATTCGCATGATCGACACGGTATGTGTGGTCACCTACGACTGGCAGGAGCAGAATAATGCGGAAACAGTGCTGAAGGGTATCCCCGGAGATGGGCAGGGAATGCTGGTCATCGACGATTTGGTGGATACAGGCAAGACGCTGCAAACCGTCCGAAAAATGCTGCCCAAAGCCCACTTTGCCGCCATGTATGCGAAGCCAGCCGGAAAACCTTTGGTTGACAGCTTTGTGACTGAAGTAAGTCAGGACACATGGATTCTCTTCCCATGGGATTCTGAAGTTCAATATGCAAAGCCCATAGTGGATCTGAAAAACAAATAATACCGGAAGAAACGATCGCGAGAGGAGAGGCGTTGCCCCTCCAAAGCTCCCCGCAACGGGCTTCAAGCCCCTTGCCCACATTTAGCCGCATTCGTGTTGAGCAGAGGCATGAAGGGCGGCGCTTTTCTCGTTGCTCAACGCAAGCGCGGCCTGATAAGAGGGCCCCCCGGGGGAATAACACGGGCCACGGGACGGAATCCCAGTTTATCAGCATATTGACCATTATGCAGAAGGGGAAGAACCGCACATGGTTCTTCCCCTTCATTTCTAGAACAGTTTAGCCTTGTTCTGGCCCGCAGATTTTGCGGCTCTGTGAGCATTTCAATGTTGAAATACTCTATCACTATTTATTCTTTGTCTTTACGGGTCGTCCCTCGGCTGCTCCGTTTTTCTTTTTTCTCTGGGTTTTGCTCCACTGGATTTTGTACTTCTGGAGCATCTGTCAGCACAAGCGGCAGAAGCGCATCAATGCTGTCCACGGGCGTAATATCTATCTTGCGACGAAGTTCAGCGGGAATGTCATCAAGGTCTTTTTTATTCTGCTTGGGAATAAGCGCCTTCTTCAGCCCGCGCGCAACTGCCCCCAGAATTTTTTCCTTGATTCCTCCGACAGGCAATACCCTGCCCCGCAGCGTGATTTCGCCCGTCATACAGGTATCACTGCGCACCGGGCGCCCCGTCAGCGCGGAAACAAGAGCCGTCACCATGGTGACGCCCGCCGAAGGACCATCTTTGGGAATAGCCCCCGCCGGAACATGGATGTGGATATCCTTAGTTTCCGTAAAATCCGGAGCAATGCCAAGTTCTCTCGCATGAGCGCGGGCGTAGGACAGAGCGGCCTGAGCACTTTCTTTCATGACATCGCCGAGCTGACCGGTAAGCAACAGCCCGCCTTTTCCTTTCATAACGGAAGCTTCGATATGCAGCACCTCTCCGCCTGCAGCTGTCCAAGCAAGCCCCAGTGCAATCCCGGGGGGAAGGCTGTCTTCCTTGTCCTCGTCCAGAAAGCGGGGACTCCCCAAAAGCTTGGGCAACTGCACGATATTGACGGTGAACGGCCCTTTCTCCCCTTCGGCCTTCCTGCGGGCAAGCTTCCGGCAGAGTTTGCCCACTTCTCGCTCCAGTGAGCGTAAGCCCGCTTCTCGCGTATATTCGCGAATAATTTTGGCCAGGGCTGCATCTGCCAGTCGAATGTCTTTTTCCTTCAGGCCATTTTCCTTGAGCTGGCGCGGAAGCAAGTACTTTTTTGCAATAGCCAGCTTTTCCTGCTCGGTATAGCCAGGCAGGCTGATGATTTCTAGCCGATCCTGAAGAGGGCCGGGGATACTTTCAAG
>JAEXGX010000158.1 GCA_023450535.1 Pseudomonadota bacterium
CGCACATGTTCCGGGGTCACGGCCATGGAAAAAATATCCGAAAGCCAGCCGTCCCAGGTTTCCGCCACGGCGGGCAGCATCCATTCCGGGACAAACTCAGGCTTGCGTTCCCGGTAATAGGAAATCATGGCGTCACGTACCACGCCCACACTGTGCGTGTTGGTGATGGCAATGGGCGTGGACAACAATCCCGCCTCGTCCATCCAGTGGCAGCCGGTGAACTCTCCGTTGCCGTTCTGGCTGAAATACCCGGCGCTCACGGAATTTTCCACAATGTCGTCACAAGGCACGACCACGGTGATGCCGGTACGGGCGATGCCGTCCACCGGTCCCTTGCCGTCAAGAACAACCGTGGAATGCCCGACTTTGACGCCGGGCACGTCGGTAATGGCATTGTATTGTCCGGGGCGCAGCAAACCGAGGCTGATGCCCGCTCTGTCGCAGATTTCACGTATTCTCACGATAGATTCTCCTGAAAGCTGTTCACTACTGTGGGGGGGCAGGGCGCAGTACGCCCGCGCTGCTCTCTGTTTCCCTAAGCAGCTTCGCGGCTAAGGGAAATGACGGGCAAGCCCGTCACCCTTCGGGCAGGTGCCGGAGGGGAGCTTGAGGGGGCGAGAAGCCCCCTCAATATATATTCTACATAATACCGACAAACTTCCACCACGGAATGGCGATGCACACCAGGATAACGCCGCACAGCAGCGCGCGCACGGCCAGCGCGGGAACGATGTGGCGCAGTGTTACCTTGCCGGTGATGAAGATATACAGAAAATACACGGCCTCATAGGGCAGAACGTACTGGTCGATGCCGTAGCCGAAGGCGTAAAACACGGGCAGGGGGTTCATGTTCATGGCCTGCCCCAGTTCACCGATGGCCGGAGTGAAGGCCGCTGTGGCCGCCAGCGGGGTCAGCATGAAGTTGACGGCCACACCCGAAAGATAGGCCATGATGATCGACATGTTTTCACCCCAGCCCTGAAGCAGGGGAACCACCTGCTTGACGGCCCAGGCATTGAAGCCGACCGAACCGCCCACAAAGCCGATGGCCATGCAGCCGGTCACGAAGATCAGGAACATGATGCCGAGCTTGCTGATGCTTTCTCCATCCAGAATATCAATGCCGGGCAGGTAGCAGAGCATGGCCAGCACACAGAAGACATACACGGGGTCAATGCCGGTCCAGGGCTGGGCCATGAAGCCGCCCACCATGCCGAGCACCAACACCATGAGCTTGATTTCCACAGGGCGCAGGGGGCCGAGTTCCCGGCAGCTCTGTTCAATAAAGTCAATAACATCGCTTCCCCCGGCCAGGCTTTCCTTCCCCTTGACCAGGTACACCGTGTACATGGACATGATGGTGTAGACCATGGAAATAAGCGTGCTCTGCCAGGCATACTGCCAGAAGTTCACGGTGATGTCCGTGCCCTTGAACAGCATGGTGAATGCCCAGATATAGGATTCCGAGGTATGCAGCAGCATGAACTGAGGCGCGGCGGCGGCCATGAAGGCCAGCAGCACGATGGAGGAAGACATGCGCGACTTGGGATCGATCTTCAGTGCGTCGATGATGCCGGAGGCGATGGTACACAAAATGACCATGCGCGCAAGGATGGAAGGCAGAACAATGCCAAGCGCGATACCCCCGAGGAAAAAGCCCCACAGCAGCCCGGAAAAGCTCCCTCCGGTAATTTTCAGGCAGTGCAGAGCCAGCCGCCGGGCCAGCCCCGTCTTGTCCATGGCGTCGCCGATAATCACCGCCGCAAAGGACAGCCAGGGCAATACCGTCGTCCAGGGGCCGAACACCACTTCCGCAGGCGCCACCTCTCCGAGCAGATATGCGAAACTGAGCAGAGCGGCCACGCCGATGGCCGGAAACACGTTAAAGGCCCATGCCAGCACAGCCATGCTGGTCATGCCGACAAAGAGCGGAAACTTGGGGGAAACATCTGTGGGCGCGGCAAAATAAAGAATGAAGGGAAGGACCAGTGTCAGCAGCCAACGTAACATGGAGATATTTTTCATGTTTCCCTCTCAGGAACTATTTCACATTGAAAGAACCTCAATTCCCCGGCGCACAGGCCGGGGAACTTTTCAACATGCCGTCAGCGCAGTCTTTCCCGCCATTCCGTCTTCACCTCGCCGCCTTCCTGCCATACGCGCAGGAACTTGTCGCGCAGCAGCGGGTTGGAAAAACTGTAATCGGAGCGGATATGGCGGCCACGGCTTTCCTTGCGTTCGCGAGCCGAAATCATCAGAGCCTGCCCCAGCTCAAGCAGGTTGAGCACTTCGGCGGCACGCATCAGTTCATGCGCGTCGGCGGCGTACATATCCTTCTCGATCTTCGTGCGCAGATCTCCCAGATACTTGATACCCGCAGTGAGCATGGTGTCGGAACGCACACGGTGCGGGCCGCAATCGGCGTATCCGGTCATAATCTGCTGGAGGGCAAAATTGGCTTCCTGCCAGGCCGCGCCGCCCTTGCGCTCGTAGATACTGCTGTAGAACGCCATGCGCTCTTCAGCGTTTTCCGGCGCTGCAGAAGACGGAGCGAGGCCCTGATAGTCGGCGGCGTGATGTCCGGCAATCCAGCCGTACACGGCGGCCGCGCCGATGTCTCCGCTGATGTTGCCCATCATGTCCCCGGCGGCGAACAGGCCGCGCACATTGCTCTCGCCGTTGATGTCTATCTCAATGCCGTTTGTCACGAGGTTGGCCTCGTACTGGCCGAATTCCACCGCATGCCTGCCGGGGTCGATGCCTTCCTTGTCCATGTAGTCCAGCATGGCGGTAAGGCCTTCACATTCCATCGCCCAGCGCATATGGGCCAGATCTTCCTTGCTCGCGCCGGAACAGTCCATATAGGCCGGACCGGTGCCGCGCAGTTTGAGGTCGGTGAAGGCGGAGGACCACACGTCGCTGGTCATGTCCCCGGTTTCCACATTGGGCTTGGTGATGAAGGGGCCGATGGGGCGGCCGTCGGGGTAGCGGTACACGCCAATCCAGGTTGCCTTGCCGCAACGGGCGAGAAAACGCGGTCCGGCGTGGCGGTAGGTCTTTTCCATATTCACCAGATACGCGCCGATGCGCCAGGCCTGAGCAATGGAATCCCCGGTGCCGGAGGGGCACATATTGGTGTTGAACATCTGGCTGGGAGTGGGATCAGTGGTGAACAAACGGCTCACATAGCCCGTAGCTGCGACCACAGCCTTTGCCCGGATGGTCCGGAAGGCTGGTTCATCACCGGAAATATCCAGCGCCAGCACCCCGGTCACGCCTTCAGCGTCACGGAACATCTCCAGCACCGGGGAATGATTGAGAATCTTCACCCCGCGCTTTTTGGCCTGTTCGGTAAGCACCTTTTTCTGGTTATGCCCGTCGTATTTCAGGAAGATACGCGGGCGCCCGGGGTAGGCATGACCTTCAAAATGGTAGTCCCCGGTGGGCTTCATGTTGATGCCCCAATCGTTCCACATGTTCACGATCTTCGGGCTGGTTTCCAGAAAGCGCATGACCAGCGGCGTGTCATTGCTGGTGGCGTTCTGGCTGTCCATGAATTCCTCATACACCACGCTGATGTCGCCGTGCTTTTCCGGAATCCAGCACAGGAAATGGTCATTGCCCGTGGCCCCCGCGCCACTGCGTCTGGTATTGGCCTTGTCCAGCAG